>JAMHVA010000198.1:0-10706 GCA_035904625.1 Alphaproteobacteria bacterium
GGTCGCTGGCCGCCAGCGCCGAGATTTTCGAGCGCGTCACCCGCAAATTCGGCAAGCCATCCTTTGAGCTTCCCACGACAGTGATCAACGGCAAAACCGTCGAGGTCGAAGAGCAGATCGTTTTTGAAAAACCGTTTGCGAACCTGATCCATTTTCGCCGCAAGATAAAACGCAAGGACCCGAAGGTTCTGATTGTCGCGCCCATGTCCGGACACTACGCCACATTACTGCGCGGTACGGTCGAGGCGCTGCTACCCCATCATGATGTTTACATCACCGACTGGAACGATGCCCGTCAGGTTCCGTTGAGCGCAGGCCGCTTTAATCTCGACGATTATATTGCCCATGTTCGTGAATTCCTGAGCCTGCTGGGTTCCGATGTTCATGTGATCGCTGTTTGCCAGCCTGCGGTGCCGGTGTTCGCCGCTGTCGCGCTGATGGAAGCCGATGAAGACCCTGCGCGCCCACTGTCGATGACACTGATGGGCGGCCCGATCGATGCGCGCGTTTCGCCGACCAAGGTCAATGAGATGGCGGAACGCAACCCCGGCCACTGGCTGGCGCAGACCGTTGTCACCCAAGTCCCCTTTTATTACCCCGGCGGTTACCGCAAGGTGTATCCGGGCTTTATCCAGCTGGGCAGCTTCGTCAGCATGAATCTTGATCGCCATGTCGGCTCGCACATGAAATTCTTCCAGCATCTGGTCGAGGGTGATGGTGATTCAGCGGGAACACACCGCAAATTCTATGACGAATATCTGTCGGTGATGGATATCCCGGGCGAATTCTATCTCCAGACGGTGGATGTCGTGTTCCAGCGTTTCCTGCTGCCACAAGGCAAGATGGTCTGGAAAAATCCCCTGAACGAGCAGACTTATCCGGTCAATGCCAAGGCGATCAAACGCACAGCCCTGCTGACGATTGAAGGCGAGCTTGATGATATCTCGGCCAACGGCCAGACAACCGCCGCCCATGAACTGGCGGCCAATCTGCCGTCAGATCACCAGTTCCATCATTTTCAGGAAAAAACCGGGCACTACGGCATCTTCAATGGCCGCAAGTGGCGTGAGGAAATCATGCCGCGCATCCGCCATTTCATCCGCACATTCGACCCCGATTGCGACCCCGTGCCGGAAGCCGACCTGACAGCCCTTCCCGACAAGGCCCCCGACCAGTGGGAACGGAAAATGCATGGCATCGACGCCGTCCACGCGCGCAAAGCCAAGGCGGGAAAAGTCGCCAAGGAAACGGAACCCGCGGAATAATCCCTTTACATTGCCGGGTATTTCGACCACCTTCTGAATACAAACCGAGGGGGGATACCCATGGGACGACTGACGCCGGAACAGCATGCTAAAATCGCCGCGCACTTTGCCGAACAGGCAAAACAGCGTGAAGCGGAACACGCCGCCGCCCCTGAAGTCGTCGCGATCAAGATCACGTATAAAGAACCCGCGCCGGACGGCACGTTCGAAATCCTGTTCATGACCCGCGCCGAAGTCAACGAATACAAAGCCAGACCCTCAGCCGGAGCGTTTGGTCCTTTTGAAGAAATCAGCTTTGCCGAAGGTGTGGCGTTGGCTCAGCGGAATGATTGCTGTGGCGGCTATTATGCCCTGAATGAAGCCCGGCGTTTTCAAAAGATCAATCCCTACGTGCAGGCACTGAAGCTGGCATTCTAGGATCAAACCCCCGCTGTATTACCGACGTTTTTTCTTCATCTCATCCAGATAGGCGTCGAGAGCTTCCCCCTCGAGACATGGTCCTTTTTGGGTATGAAATCCAATCCAAAAGCCGCAGAGCTTTACCATCTTGCCTGAATAAATATTAAAGGTGCTGACGTCCGTATCGTGAGTACCAGGATAATCAAAAACCAGTAATTCCCCTACCTTTTGCGCTCGCAGGCCGTTAGTTCTCGAATTGCCGTAGTATGTGTTCACGGCATCACAAAAACGATCTTCTTTTACAAATTTGCAGCGTTGCCCATGAAAGGGCAGCGCCATTTTCTTGGCACCATACTGCAAACCGGCAGATAGCACTAAAACAGTAAAACCTCCCAGACACAGGATAAGAACTGCTCGCTGAGATGGTGACAATCTGCTGATTGCAGTTTTAACAGAATCTTTCATACGGTTATTCATCCACATTCCTGCCGCGGCGCAGCACATTTGGTGTATAGGCGTAGCGTAATTTTAACCCTAAAATTCCCCTCAACGAATAATAAATGCAAACATTCAGGGAATTCGCGCATGCTTTATGAATGGCATGACTTTATAGGGAAATCGGTGCGGGCCTCTTTTCAGGCGGCGGCGAATGCCCTGTCATTCAGCGGCAGCCTGATGAATGTATTCAAACATGCTGCCAGCCCGCCCGGTTATGGTGAACTGAGCGCCCATTTCATAAAATCAGCATCCCAGCTTGCGGAACTATCCCAGGATCAACCGGACCCCGGCTTTGGCATCTGGGAAACAAGGATCGGCGGCAAGAAATACGTCGTCAACGAAGAGGTTGCAGCAGACCTGCCGTTCGGGCGTCTGCTGCACTTCAAATGCGAAACCGGCGGACAATCCCGTAATGTCCCGAAAATTCTGCTGGTAGCCCCCATATCCGGCCATAAGGCCACGATCCTGCGTGACACGGTTCGTGAACTGATTCCGGACGCCGATGTGTATGCCACTGACTGGAAGGACGCTCGTGAAGTCCCTAAGAGTAAAGGTGATTTTACGCTTGAGACTTACATGGGCTATGTGCAGGACTTCCTGCATCAGATTGGCCCCAGCACGCATATGATCGGGATCAGCCAGTCAACCGTGCCGGTGCTGGCTGTGACCTCTCTGATGGCGGCCCGCAAAGATCCGTGCACGCCGGCATCGATGACACTGATGTGTGGCCCGATCGATCCCCGTATCAACGAAACCAAAATATCCAGCCTGAGCCGCCAGCATGATATTCAGTGGTTCCGCGATCACCTGATCCAGACTGTTCCGGCGGGCTATCCCGGTCGCGGGCGCAAGGTTTTTCCCGGATATGTACAGGCCATGGGATTGGCGGTCGCCGCTCCCCAGAAGAAAAATGACACGCCGCTCTTCCTCGTCAACAAGCTGTTCCGTGGACAAGGCGAGAAGATGGACGCGCATGCGCCCTATTACCTTGATACGATTCAGCAGGTCTTCCTCGAACATCGTTTGCCGAAAGGCACGATGACGTGGAAGAACGAACGTGTCGATCCATCAAAAATTACAAACACGGGATTGCTGGTGATCGAAGGCAGCGCCGATAACATCACCGCTGTTGGACAAACACGAATCGCGCATGAAATGTGCGAGAACATTCCCGCGCGGATGAAGGGATACCACCTTGAACCGGGCGCTGGTCACTACGATGTCTTCTCCGGCCCTCACTGGAGCGGCGGAATATACAATAAAATCAATACCTTCATCAGAAATGTTGCAGCCCTGCAGGGGATTGCCTATGATCCGCCCCAGACTGTTTCGGGGTCAAACGCCACCGAAAACCGGTACGCCCAGCCCGGGATGGCGGCATAGAATTCGGATCTGGATTTCACGCGCCACTATCCACAGGCCAAGCCACTGGAAATACGCTGCAAAGCAGCAGGAAACCCGCAGAAATCCTAGGGTTTTGTAGTATTTTACATTCGGATCAGTCATACTAGATATATAGGGTAACAACAGGAACGGACGCACCACTTTGACCGATAAACTCAGTCATATCAGCCCGCATCTCCGCCTTCAGGTCAGTAAACGGGCCCGGAGGATGGCTTTGCGTCTGGATACGAAAGAGCGGGTTGTTTATCTGGTCGTTCCCAAGCGCGCCGACATGACCAAGGCGAAGGATTTCGCCCGGGAGTACAAACACTGGATCCAGCAGAAGATTGACGAGCTGCCGGAGCCTGTTCCTTTTCATGACGGTATTATTATACCCCTATTTGGCCGGAATGTTGAAATCCGCGTCAATTACGATCCTAACTTAAAAAGAACCGCTATCGAATTGAAACCACGGATTCTTTTGGTGAATACCAACAAGAAGGATCAAAAAGAGGTCAGTGACCGGATCATGCGTTTCCTGAAGAAGGAAGCCACCCGGGTCATCCGTGCCCTTGCCGTTGAAAAAGCTGCCAGAATTGGCAAAACTATCGCGAATGTTTCGGTCCGCGATACGCGATCCCGTTGGGGCAGTTGCGCCGAAGATGGCAATCTCTCCTTCTCTTGGCGGCTGATCTTCTCGCCGTGGGAAGCGCTGGACTATGTGGTGGCCCATGAGGTCGCCCACCTTGTCCATATGAACCATGGCAAGGCATTCTGGAATCTTTGCGCCAAGCTCTCGACAGCCTATGAAGAAGGCCGCGACTGGATGCGCGATAACGGCCACAACCTGATGAGCTACGGCCACTAATCGCCTGAAATATCTGTGAAGTCATGACTTATCCACGAAGTTCACAGGCCCGGCCCTGTGACACGATCATGCACGCCAACCACATGAACTTCACTACATAGCCGATTGTAATAAAATACATTATTCAGACACACGATAGCCGGGTCATCCAGCATCACACGAGCGCAGGAGCGTTAGAATGATGTGCCATGAATAAAGTCGAGCGCGCCCTGCAGGATAAACTGGGCGGCCAGCTTATCGACGTTCTGTTTGCGCTTTGTTCTCGACATATCCACATCATTTATCAGGAATCTGTTCACAGAGACTGTGGATAACCGCTCATCCCACAGGGATATCCACGGATCTGTCCCGAAGACTTCGGGGTGATTTTCCATTTCCTGCGCGAAGTGAAAAACCGACTCGCAACGGGCACCAATTGTCCCGTCCATATTCACAGGATACCCCAGCACATATCCCCCGACCCCGTAATCGGTAATGGTTTTTTTCAGTTCCAGAATGTCTTTGGTGAATTTTGTCCGCTCGACCAGCTTCAGCGGCGTGGCGATCCTGTGACCGGAATCAGACAGTGCGACACCGATTGTATGGGTTCCGATATCCAGCCCCAGAAGACGGACATTTTTGGGACATGAATCAATGATATCACTCAGTAATCCGATAGCCATGTTGCGCTTGCTAGCCTCGTGGCTGCGATATATAAGATTTAAGGAAATTACAGAGGAATAACAAGCATGTCCATCGATAAGGAAACAGTCCGCAAAGTCGGCGTTCTCTCCCGGCTCGACCTGCCCGAGGCGCAACTGGAGCATTTCACCCCGCAAGTCGCCGGAATCATGAAATGGGTCGAGATGCTGGGTGAGGTCAATACCGACAATGTGGCCCCGCTGGCGAACGTCGTCAATGCCGACCTGAAACTGCGTCCCGATGCCATTAATGACGGCGGCTATCAAGAGGAGATTCTGGTAAACGCACCGGAAAGCATGGAAGGCTTCTTCGTCGTGCCGAAAGTCGTGGAGTAAGTGACGTGGTAGCACAAGCGGGTTCAAACAGGTCCTTATTAAGAATGGCGCTTTATTCAAGCGCCCTGATGTTTGGCGGTATGGGCCTGATTTGTTTTCTTCAGCCGGAGACTGTTGAGCAATTGCTTGGTTTCGACGCCATGATCACAAACATACTGGGTGGTGCCCTGCTCTGCAGCGCGGCAGCCGATATCCTCGTCGCTAAATTTTTATTCAAGGACCGTGAGACGAAATGACTGAACTGACCAACCAAACGATTGCCGAAGCCCTGGCGGGACTGAAGAAAAAAGAATTCTCGGCCACCGAACTGACGCAAGATCACATCAAGGTGATGGACGACACGCGCCATCTGAACGCTTACATCACCGAAACGCCGGAACTGGCGCTGGCCGCCGCCAAAGAATCCGATAAACGGATTGCCAGTGGTGACATGCGCGCACTGGAAGGTATTCCCGTCGGCATGAAAGATCTGTTCTGCACCAAGGGCGTTCGCACGACCGCCGCCAGCAAGATCCTTGGCAATTTCGTCCCCCAATATGAATCCACCGTGTCGGGCAAAATGCTGGCTGACGGGGCAGTTTTTCTGGGCAAGACCAATCTTGATGAGTTCGCGATGGGATCGTCGAACACCACATCGGCGTTCGGCAACGTGATCAGCCCGTGGAAACGCAATGATGGCAGCAATGTTGATCTGGTGCCCGGCGGTTCATCGGGTGGGTCGTCAGCCGCCGTGGCCGCGCGTTCATGCATGGCCGCCACAGGGACGGATACAGGCGGATCAATCCGCCAGCCTGCCGCGTTCTGCGGTATCGCCGGTATCAAACCGACCTATGGCCGTTGCTCGCGCTGGGGCGTGATTGCCTTTGCGTCCTCACTTGATCAGCCCGGCATCTTCGCCCGCACGACAGAGGATTGTGCAATTGTCCTGAAATCGATGGCCGGTCACGACCCGAAAGACAGTACGTCGGCCAACAAGCCGGTGCCCGATTTTGCAGCCGCACTGACCGGCAACGTCAAAGGTCTGCGCGTGGGGATTCCGAAAGAATATAACGTCGAAGGCATGCCCGCCGAGATTACAGACATCTGGCAAAAAGGCATGGAATGGCTGAAGGCCGGTGGCGCCGAGATCGTCGATATCTCCCTGCCCCATACCAAATATGCCCTGCCGACTTATTATATCATCGCGCCTGCGGAATGTTCGTCGAACCTCGCGCGTTATGACGGTGTTCGTTACGGCCTGCGCGTGGATGGTGAAAACCTGAACGACATGTATTCAAAATCGCGCGCCGAAGGCTTCGGCAACGAGGTCAAGCGCCGTATTCTGATCGGCACGTATGTTCTGTCGGCTGGCTACTACGATGCCTATTACATCAAGGCACAGAAACTCCGCCGCCTGATCCACGAGGATTTCGTCAATGCCTACCAGAAATGCGACGTCATCCTGACACCGACGGCGCCGTCTGCCGCTTTTGCCGTGGGCGAGAATGATGACGATCCGTTGAAAATGTACATGAATGACGTGTTCACAATTCCTGCATCCCTCGCCGGTTTGCCCGGCATGTCTGTTCCGGCGGGGCTGGACTCCAAAGGCCTGCCGCTCGGCCTGCAAATTCTCGGTCGTCCGTGGGATGAGGAAACGGTTCTGCGCGTCGGTGATTACATCGAAACAGCATCGGCGTTTTCCGCCGTGCCGCAAATGGTTTCAAGGAAAGCGGCCTGATATGGAGATCATGCGGCTGGCATACGCATTCACCCTGACTATTCTGCTGATGCTGTGCGCATCGGCGGATGCGCAGGCGACGCCCGTCAGCCGGGATGAAGCCAACCAGTACTACCAGAACTGCGTCAAGCAGGACAGCGCAGCCACGGGGCCAGAGAATATGCGTATGCTATGTTCCTGTGCGGCGGCAAAAATCGTCGAGGTCATGACACAGGAAGAGCTGCAGTCCCTATCACCCGAGGCTGCGCAGAACCGTCCGGTACGCGACAAAATGCTGCTAGATGTCTATGCCCCCTGCCTTGACGAGATCGCGCCGGAGCTGTTTGCCCATCAATGCGCCAGCGATGAATCGCTTCACGAACTGGGGGATCGGATCGATGTTACTGCGGCATGCGGCTGCGTGGGTGAACGCGCAGGCAAATGGTTCAAAGGTAAAGCTCGCACGATTATTGCAGAGTTGCTGAAGGCAAACCCGCTGCTGGTTGACCCGGTTGCGCCGCTGATGACCGAACGGCAAGTGCGCCGTGAGGTCACTGGCCATCTTGTAGGATGCTCCAGTAAGAACCCATGATGATGAAATGCTTCCGCATAGTGCTTCTGGCATGTCTGATTATGGCGTCACCCGTTGCGATGGCGCAGGAAGGGCTGGACCTGAAGCCCACGCCAGTCGAGCCACGACCAGCCAACCCTGCGCTGGGCGATATTCTGCCGCAAGACAGCCAAACCGGACCCGAGTTCGGCCGCGACGATACGGCTGGACTGTCAAACCACTTCTATAATCGGTGCATGAATAAGCCGGACCCGCTGCTGGATTCCTATGATCAGGAGTCATACTGCACTTGCCTGTCGGCTCAGTTGTATTCCAAAGACCTGAACATGGCGGAACGTCACTATATCGTTACCGGCGAAGGCCCCCGCGTTGACAGCAAACGCGTAAAGAAAATCGTCTTCGCCCCGTGCGTCAGCATTCCCGCCCGGGCACAGGTCATGAAAGACTGCAAGAACCAGCCGAACCCGTTCAAATATGTCCGGTCGTTCGCGGCGCTGGATCTTTTCTGCAAATGCATTGTCGATGACCTTGATTATTATCTGAACGAAGTTGCGCCGGTATTCGTGCAGGCTGATCGCCAGCGCGAGCCGTATACGGACGATCCCGTCAAAACCGTTATCGGCAGCTGGGATTTTAAAACACAATTTGCGAATTCACGTTCGCGCTGCGTCAAGTACTATGGGCGCAAGGATTAAGTCGCTTAACGTCAAAAAGGTGGAATGATGGCTGAGATTGTAAAAGGTGAAACCGGAGACTGGGAAATCGTGATTGGCATGGAAGTCCATGCCCAGATTACGTCCCAATCCAAATTGTTTTCCGGCGCCTCAACGGCTTTTGGCGCAGAACCCAACAGTCAGGTCAGCTTTGTTGATGCCGCCATGCCCGGCATGCTGCCCGTGCTGAATGAATACTGCGTCGAACAAGCCGTACGCACGGGCTTGGGCCTGAACGCGAAAATCAACCTTGAGTCGGTATTCGAACGCAAAAACTATTTTTATCCCGACCTGCCCCAGGGGTATCAGATTTCCCAGTTCCAGCATCCCATCGTGGGTGAAGGCGAGGTCGAAATCGATCTGGCCGATGGCACGATCAAGCCGATCCGCATCGAGCGTCTGCATATGGAACAGGACGCCGGTAAATCGCTGCATGACCAGCACCCGGCGAAATCATTTGTCGACCTGAACCGTTCCGGCACCGCCCTGATGGAAATCGTTTCCCGCCCCGATATTCGCGGTGCCGAAGAGGCTGCCGCTTATCTTTCCAAGCTGCGTATGATCCTGCGTTATCTGGGCACATGCGATGGCAACATGGATGAAGGTTCCATGCGTGCCGACGTCAATCTGTCGATGCGTCGCGTGGGCGTTGAAACACTGGGCACACGTTGCGAGATCAAGAACGTGAACTCGATCAAAGCCGTGCAGATGGCGATTGCCTATGAATCCCGCCGTCAGGTCGAAATTCTGGAAGGCGGCGGCGTTATCAAGCAGGAAACCCGCCTGTGGGATCCGGCTAAGGGCGAGACACGTTCGATGCGCTCCAAGGAAGAAGCGCACGATTACCGTTATTTCCCGGACCCTGATCTGCTGCCGCTGGTGCTGAAACCGGAATATGTCGATGGCGTTCGCAAAACCTTGCCGGAACTCCCCGATCAGAAAAAGAACCGTTTCATGAAAGATTACGGTCTCGGGTCCTATGACGCGAGCGTTCTGATTGCCGAGCGCTCACGCGCCGATTATTTTGAATCGGCGGCCAATGACCGTGATGCAAAGCTGGTGGCAAACTGGCTGATGAACGAGTTGCTGGCCGTGCTGAACAAAGATGGCAAAGCCATCACGGAAAGCCCGGTCACCGCGGCGCAGCTGGGGCAACTGGTCGGCCTGATTTCCGACAACACCATTTCCGGCAAGATTGCGAAGGATGTCTTCGCCGATATGTTCGCCAGCGGCAAAGACCCGGCTGTCATCGTCGATGAAAAAGGCCTGAAGCAAGTGACCGACACCGGTGCGATCGAGAAAGTCATCGATGAAGTTCTGGCTGAAAACGCCGATAAGGTTGCCGAATTCCGTTCCGGCAAGGACAAATTGTTTGGCTTCTTCGTTGGTCAGGTCATGAAGAAATCTGGCGGCAAGCTGAACCCTGCCGCGCTGAACGACATTCTGAAGGCAAAACTCGGGGGGTAGCCATTACAGCGGCTACTGCACGATCCGTGCATTACGCCCCTTCCCTTCGAGAATAGCCAACGCCATGTCCGTGAGAATTTGAAGATCAAGCGGCTTACGCATGTAAGCCTGCGCCCCCGCGCGCAGAACATTTTGTTCTACCGCATCGTCATGGCGCGCGGATATGACGATAACGGGCACATCGAGGAATTCAGAGTTTTGCTTGATCTGGAGTAATGTTTCCAGACCGTCCATCCCCTTCAGCACAACATCCAGAATCACTAAATCCGGAATAGTGCGCGACAGGTAGTGCAGCGCGTCTTCCCCTGCTGCGGCAATTTGCGTTGCCACCCCCTTATGCTCCAAAGCCCCGGCGATGGCCGCAGATACTTCGGCATCATCCTCGATAATCAGCACAACGTGAACCTCTTCCGCCTCTCCCTTTGCGATATTCACATTTGAAGCCAACTGCATCTCGGGCGCCACTTCCCGGCAGCTTTCGCGGCATACATCCCTGACTTCCAACATCATGTCGTTAAAGGCAATGGTGGCCTGTGGCGATACAGATTCATCAATCAGATAATCGCGTAATATTGCCGTCATCATCTGATCTGCCTTATGCCCGATTTCCGATACGTGGGGAAACCCGAATGTCGTGCCGGAACCTGATAAGCCGTGAACCAGTGACCGCGCACGGACGATATCATCCTTTGTCAGAGGTTTAAAACTTTCCAGTTCCAGAATGCTGTCGATGATCCTGACCGTATTCTTCAGCCTGTGAAAATACCGGATTTTCAGTTTCAGGAACGCCTGTTTGTAGTCGATGTGATCATCCATATCAGATACCT
>JAMHVA010000199.1:0-1719 GCA_035904625.1 Alphaproteobacteria bacterium
GCGATGGTGGCTTCAAATCCATCCATTTCCGGCATCTGGCAATCCATAAAAATCAGGTCGTATTGCTTGGCGGAGGCCATATCCACGGCTTGTTTGCCATCATGGGCAAGGTCAGGCGTAATGTTGAAATAGCGTAGCATGGAGTCCATGACCTCGCGGTTGACCGGATTGTCTTCCGCGACCAGAATTTTGGCATTACCAAAATTGGCCTTGTTCCATGCCTGACTGCGGACACCCTGGGCGATTTCCCGGGCCGTGTGGCGCGTCACCAGCGAGAGTTCTCGTCCTTCATTTCCTGCCTTGCAGAGAAGGTTAATCACAGACATAAGTTCTGTCGGTCGGGCAGGTTTGGTCAGGTATCCTTTGATACCGACCTCGGCAGCAAGGCTGGAGTCATTGCGTGCGGGCTGTGACGTAACCAGAATTGTAATCAGCGATGATAAAGCGGGATTTGCTTTAATTTTTCTGGCGACATCTACGCCCGTTTCATCTTTCAATGAATAATCCAGAATAAGGATATCAAACGGTTGGCCGTCTTTCAGACCTTGTTCCAGCTTTTCTATGGCTTTGTCGCCCGTCTTTTCCAGATGGACGTTCGCGCCTGCTGCTGTCAGTTGGTCATTCAGAATTTCCAGAGCTATCGGGTTGTCGTCAAGGACAAGAATTTTCAGCTTTTCAATGAAGGAATGTTGATCGTGAATCGTCAGGCTGTCATGACCTGCGTCTTCCGCAATCGGCAGGGTCAGAGTGAACGAGAAACAGGATCCTTCGTTTATTGTGCTGGTGACGCCAATCGTTCCCCCCATCATGTGAACCAGCTGGCGGCTGATCGACAGGCCTAGACCGGTGCCGCCAAATCGGCGCGTGGTGGATGTGTCGCCTTGATCGAATTTGTTGAAGATCGTTTCCAGTTTGTCAGGGGGGATGCCGATCCCCGTGTCTGTCACCGAAATTTTGATTGTAGACGCTGTATCAGTGATTTCTAGGGGTTCGACATCCAGCAAAACGTGGCCGGTATCGGTGAATTTCACGGCGTTATTGCACAAATTCAATATGACCTGGCGTATGCGCCCGGGATCGCCCATCAGGCGTGCTGGAAAGCCGGTCTTCATGCGCAGATAAAACTCGATATTTTTCTCCCGGGCACGAATGGATATAAGCTCCGAAATATCTTCGCACAGCAGATCAAGGCTCATCGGGATGGCATCAATTTCCAGTTTTCCTGCTTCAATCTTTGAGAAATCCAGAATGTCATTCAGAATCTGGAGCAGGGAGTCCGCAGACCGGTCTACAGTCTCGGCATAATGTCTCTGGCGCGAGTCAAGCGGGGTGTCCAGCAGCAGGCGCGTCATGCCAATGATACCATTCATCGGGGTGCGGATTTCATGGCTCATATTGGCAAGGAATTCGCTCTTGGCCTGGTTGGCGCGGTCCGCTTCCTCTTTAGCATTTTCAAGCTCGGTGATATCTGTGTGGGCGCCCACGACACGCTTGGGGGTTCCCTGTAAATTTTTTTCAGCAATCGCACGGCATAGAATATGCCGGATACTGCCGTCTTTGTGAAAGAAACGGAAGATCGATGCGTATTCAGGGATGCTGCCGGACGACAATGCCTTCAGGAGGCCCATGATCTCGGGGATGTCATCCGGATAGATGACGGCCTGCGCCCCTTCAATCGTATTGGGGATTTCGTAATCCTTATACCCCAGCATGGATTTC
>JAMHVA010000200.1:0-8455 GCA_035904625.1 Alphaproteobacteria bacterium
AGATGTTCGCTTTGAAGTTGCCGTCTTTGGACTGGCGTTCCATCACCGCAATGACGCGATTGCCCACGACGTAAACACGCAGGTCGCGACCAAAGCTTTTCGATACATATTCCTGAAACAGAAAATGCGGGTTCGGGTTTGACTGCGCGATCAGATCTGTCAGGTTCTGGAAGGTCTGTTTCGTGTCCGCCAGGAACACGCCGCCGCCGCGCGTGCCGCGCAGCGTTTTCACAACGACCGGGAAGCCCAGCTTATGCTCGATCATATCGACGTCGGTCGGGAACTTGCCGAGGATCGTGCGCGGCACGGGCAAGCCCTGACTCGCGAGGATCTGGTGGGTCTGGAATTTATCGGCGACGGATTCAATCGCGATCCAGCCGTTCAGCACGGTGACACCGATACGTTCATAGAAGCGCAGCAGGGAAAACCCGGCATAGGTGGTTTCGGTGCCCGTGCGGGCGATGATCAGATCGGGCGTGCCCAGAACCTCGCCTTTATACAGGGCCTGCCAGTCTTTGGCGGAATCGATAACCATGTCGAAATGTTCCGGATTGAGAATCCGGCAGTCGGCGCCGAATTTTTCGGCCTCGGCTTTCAGGCACAGGCAGCTTTTGATTTCCGGGTGCGGTTCGGCGGCACCTTCTTCCTGATGGAAAAGAATCCAGATCTTCATTGCCAGTCTCCATAAGTTTTCGGGACGTTCTGGGTAACAATTTATGTTGGGCACTGTCTACCTTATTTTCGCCACGATTTTTCAAGCTACTGAAAACAAACGAAAAATATATCAGGACAGTTCCGTTTTGGCTGACAATCAGAGGGGAAAAAACAAAACCCCCGGATATCCGGGGGTTTCATCTTCAAGCGGGATCAGTTTCTAGAATCCGTCTCTGTCGCGCTTCTTGCGCTCCATCTTACGCCAACGGCGTACGGATTCGGCCTTTTCGCGTTTACGTTTTTCCGAGGGTTTCTCGTAATCACGACGCATCTTCATTTCGCGGAATACGCCTTCACGTTGCAGCTTCTTCTTCAGAACGCGCAGCGCTTGATCGACGTTATTGTCGCGTACATTGACCGTTACCAAACTAAATCACCCCTTTCGGATGTTACCTAAAGATTATGAAGTGTCAGGGTTTCTAACCCGTTAAGGGGGAGGGAATCAAGGGTAAAATAGAGAAATACCGGTAAAAGCAGGAATTTTTGCCTTTTTAAGGGGCCGGGGGATAGGTTCCGGACCTGTAGAGGCCGGGATCCAGAAGGGTTTCTTGCTGCAGGATGATGTCCCGCATTTTGTAAAAATGGTCCTGCTGCAGGCGGAGAGCGGATAGTTCGAATGTGTCCCGCAGCGTCATGCGGTCTAGCCACTCGACAAAACTGTCCGGGGTTTCGCTTAGCGCCCGGATCTGTGGGACCGATGATCTGCGCTGCATGTCAGGGGTAAAGAATTGCGAGAAGAGTTCTGTTTTATCCGTGGCTGAAGGCGGGTTGATATTGCTTCTGAAGAATTCCGGATCGTAGGGGCTCCCCCCCTTTTCGGCGATGATCAGGCGGTTCATGGATATTTCGGCAACCACATCAATCAGTTTTGTTAATGCTGTCGGTGCCTTCAGGGCGCGGACGCTGTAAGATGGATATTTTTCGATCTCCTCGAAGCAGGGCACAATGGCATGGAGGAAAAAATCACGCTGTGCCTGCGGTCTTTGCACGTAGTCCCGCGTGGTTGATGATCCGAAGCCGGTAAAGTCTCTCGACAGGTCGATGCCTGTTGTATCTTTGTATTCCGCAGCGTAATGGGCGGTATAAGCGCATGAACCCGCTTCCATGACGATCGATATCTGCCATTCCGTCAGAGGGTCTTTTTTATAGGTAGAACCTTGTAAGATACGCGATTGCCAGCCGTGATGGATTTCATGAACACCCGTCAGTACCAGTGCATGATTGGATTCAAGGCGTGCTGATTTCCTGATCAGGCCGCCGTGATAGCTTCCGTGCTCGCCGTTGGCTCCCTCACTCCATTCAAACTGAAAATTCTGGCTGGCCGCATACTGAAACAGGTATTCCCCGGCCGGGGTCTTTCTCATCAGACGGATAACTTTGTTGATTCGTGGATCGCCCTCGGTTTCGATCTTGCCGTAGGGGAGGGGGGTTCCGATCTTTTCTTCCCCCGTTTCATGCGACTCTGGCTCTGATAATAACAGCGTGCCGATAACGCTCAGGCAGGCCGCGCCCAGCGCTGCCGCTGCGACACTGCCCAGCAGGTAATGGCGCTGACGCCTTGAGACTTGTTGCGGCTTGTCGAAGGCTGATTTTATGTTTTTTTGGTTATGATCCCTGTTCATACAGGGAGGTTATGAATATTGACATAATTTGTCAAATGGTGCGTTGAATATCAGCCTGTCTTGCGGGTCTTCAGCTTCAGGGCCGCATCCAGCAGGGCTTTGGTGTACTCCGTTTGCGGATGATCGAAGACCTGCTGAGCCGGACCTTGTTCGACCACCTTGCCGTCTTTCATGACGATCAGATCGTGTGCCATGGCGCGCACGACGCGCAGGTCATGAGAGATGAACATATAGGCAAGGTTATATTTTTCCTGCAGGGCGCGGAGAAGATCCACGATCTGGGCCTGCACGGAAACATCGAGTGCTGATGTCGGTTCATCCAGTACGACGAATTCGGGTTGCAGCACCATCGCGCGGGCAATCGCGATACGCTGGCGCTGTCCGCCGGAAAACTCATGCGGGTAGCGGTGACGTGTGTCGGGATCGAGGTTCACATCGCGCAGGGCCTGCACGACCAGTTCTTCGCGGTCGGACATCGCGATGTCTTTGCGGTGGACCTCCAGCCCTTCGCCGATGATCTGGCCGATGCTCAGGCGCGGGGACAATGAACCGTAAGGGTCCTGGAACACGACCTGCATTTTTGACCGCAATGGGCGCATGCCATCGCGGTTGACGCCGGAGATAAGCTGATCCTTGAAATGTATTTCGCCTTGCGACGAGGTGAGACGCAAAAGCGCCATGCCCAGCGTCGTCTTGCCGGAGCCTGACTCGCCCACCACGCCGACGGTTTGCCCGGCACGGCAGGTGACGTCGATGCCGTCAACGGCCCTGACCCAATCCTTGACCTTGCCGAACAAATTCTTCTGACGCGGGAAATGGACCTTGATATCGCGGCCCGTGATGATCACGGGCGCGTTCTGGTTCGCGGGGATGGCATTGCCGCGGGGGCGGGCCTCCAGCAGCATTCTGGTGTAATCGTGCTGCGGGTTGGCAAATAGGGCGGAAGCCGCGTTTTGTTCAACGATTTCCCCATGGCGCATGACGCAGACATGATCGGCCATTTTTTCGACGATGGACAGATCGTGCGTGATCAGTAGCAACGACATATCCAGACGGTCTTTCAGGTCGAGCAGCAGTTCAAGGATTTGCGCCTGAATGGTGACATCCAGCGCGGTGGTCGGTTCATCGGCGATCAGCAGGTCCGGATTGTTCGCCAGTGCCATCGCGATCATGACGCGCTGACGTTGGCCGCCCGAGAGTTCATGCGGATAGGCATTCAGGCGGTCTTTCAGCTTTGGTAGCCCGACCAGATCAAGAAGTTCTTTGACACGCGCATTCGCCTGATCATCATTCATGCGCTGATGGACCTTCAGCACTTCACCGATCTGGCGTTCGATCGTGTGCAGCGGGTTCAGTGACGTCATCGGTTCCTGAAAAATCATGCTGATGTTGCGGCCACGCATCGGGCGCATCGCAGCTTCGCCGCACCCCACCAGTTCCTGACCATTAAACCGGATTGACGATCCGGCAGGGTGGCTCGCCAGCGGGTAGGGCAGCAATTGCATGATCGAGAGGGCGGTGACCGACTTGCCGGAGCCGGATTCGCCGACCAGCGCGGTCGTCTGGCCCTTGCGGATATCGAACGACACGTCTTTCACGGCGGAAAAGCTGCCATCGGCGGTCCGGAAATTGACGCCAAGGTTCTTGACGGCCAGAAGAATGGGATCGGTTGTATTGGTCATGTATAAATCAGGCCAGAAAGAGGGGTTTGAGTAAAGCTTTACTCGGGTCCGGGGAATATATTATACCCATCCCCAAGGAAAAAGAGATGGCAAAAGAGACCAAAAAAGGTGCCCCGTCGGCGGGGCTGTATCTACGGATTGCGGATGACATGCCGTTCGAGGATGCGTTTCGCGATCTGCGCGAGGCCGCCTTCGTGATCAACCGTTCAGAATACGAAAAAAACCTGCATGTTCTGGAAGTCGGCGGCGATCCGATGGATGTGGACTCCACCGACAGGCTGAAGGCGCTGGTACTGGGGGGACGTCAGAACGGCTTGGTCGTGATCGTGCGTGGTCATGCGGGTCTGGCGTTCGCTGTCGAGGCTGATGGCGTTTTGCTGGACAAGATGGATGATATCGCCAATGCCCGGCAGGTCATGGGTGACGACGCGATTATCGGCCTGCGCTGCGGGCTTTCGCGCGCCACGGCGGAAAAGGCGATCGATCAGGGGGTTGATTACATCAGTTTCTATGCGGCGGCCGATTCCATCCTGCCCCCTGAAACGCTGGTGTCGTGGTGGAGCTTCAAGAGCGATATTCCCGCCCTGATCGAGGGGCGTATCACCAATGATGATTGCGGGCGCTATGTGCAGGCCGGGGCGACCTTTATCGAGGGCACAGCCTATGTATGGGAGCACCCCAAGGGTGTCAAACAGGGCACGGTTGATATGCTGTATGCCATTGATCTGGCTATCGAAAGACAGACGGTACAGTAATTTTTCCGTTTACCCGGCCTGTCTGGAACGATTTTTGCAAATATTTACAGCGTGATACGCCGTTAAAGTCATTTTTTCGGAAAATGATTTTAACTGCCCCTTAACCACCAGATAGGGTATAATGGAATTATGGCTGTAGGATCAGTGACATCAGGCACAGTAGTGTCATCGACGAGCATCAGAGGCGAAGACTCCGTCAGCGCTGTGAAGCGGCTTTTGCAGCCGCAGGAAGATGCGGCCGCGAAGGCAAAGACTGCCGAGCCCTACACCGAGCAAGACTGGTATATCAACGCGAAAGTCGCGCAACTGAAGGGCCAGATCTATACCTTTTCCAATTTCCCCGGCCTTGACCCCAGCGGCGCCATCATGGATTCGCTGACCAAGGAAGTGAACGACCTTGTCAGCAAGCAACAGGCGAAGCTGAAGAAGTCGCAGGATGAAGCGGCCAAGAAACAGGCTGAACTGGATGCGCTGGAAGAAGCCAAGAAAAACGCACCGCTGACAGCTGACCAGTTGCTTGAACGCGCCAAGAAGCGTGCCGCTGGCGAGCCGATCGAGGAAGAGCTGAGCGATGCCGTCAAAAAGCTGCTCGAGAAATCCAAGGGCGCCGTCGTCGACAAGACGGTCTGATCCATCCATCAAGCATATGGCGAACGACAGACGCGGGCTTTTTAGTCCGCGTAAGCCATTTTATGATGTTGCAGCGGCATTTGCAGCACATGGACAAGTTTTGACGGATCTTCGGGGCTGGGTTTTGTTTCGGTGATCTGCAGACCGGCCTCGATGAAGCGTTTCAGGCTGACGGGGGCTGTGGGCCTGACCCGTGTTTCCGCCATGCTATAGCCGGCGACGGTGGAGGTTTCCAGCCAGTGTGCGACCAGTTTCGACATTAGCCCATGCCCCCGGTGGCCGGGATGTGTGACCACGTTCTGGAGCAGGGTGGTATTGCCGTTCGTATGGATCAATGCGTGCGCCGCCAGTGTCCCATCCGATGCAAACATGCCAATCGCTGATTTGCCGCTGTGAAAATGATCTTCGTAATAAGCGCCGTCGCGAATGATGATGTTACCATCGCCGCCCTGATCCTGCAGGGCCAGCATATCGGCGATATGCGTCTGGTCCAGCATGCGCAGATCGTACGATGCCGATTGCAGCGTGAATACAGGTAAGATGGTTCTGGTCGCGGTAGCAGTCTTCATGGGTTCATTCCTGACGATACGGGGTTGCGGTAGTCTGAAGCGACCGCCGGCAGGAAGGAGAAGACGTCAATTATGGGAGCAATGGATAAACTTAAAAACATGCACCGACGTCTAACCTCGCCTGCAGGCGGATTGTACGTCGCGGTCGGCGGCACGAAGTGCCGTATGAATGTGTGCGTAAGCTCATGATTCACGTATAAGGAAAAATGTTGCGTCGTGTCAAATAAAAATCGGCCTTGACCGGAAATTATTCGGGGGTCTGGGGCTCCCCTGACCATTCGACGGCGGGAATGGCGGCTTCCGCCGCCGGGGCAGCCGGGGCAGCCGGGGCAGCAGCATCCGCCGGCGGGGCGTCAGCGGCGACCGGAACCGGGGGTGTTACGTCATCCTCGCCAAAGGCGCTGTAGCTGCGTGGTTCGGCGGCGGGCTCTTCCGTGAGGCTGAAGTCCTCGTCATAGCTGGGGGCGATCTCTTCGAGGGGCACTTGCGTGGGAGATTCGGCGGCTGGTGCTACCGCAGCGGGCGTTTCAGCAGCAGGGGGGTGCGTGGGCGCCACCGCCTCTTCGGTCTGTGAAAAGGCGTATCCGGGTGCCGCCATCGCCAAGGTGGCAGCCGCCATCACCAGCATTCTACGCATGATCGTTATCCCCCGTGTCCTTGTATCTTCTTGTCGTTCTACCATCTTAAAGCGATAAACTTTAAAAGCTTGCGAATGATCGATAAAAGGCATCTAAAATTTTCGCTATTTTTCCAGCGGCAGGTTCTGTTCGACCAGTGTCGCGAAATAGCTGACACCGATGGGGATAATCTCGTCGTTGAAATCATAACCCGGATGGTGCAGGCCCCTGTTGTGCGGGCTGTCTTTTTCAGGCACGCCCTGACCCACGAAAATGAAGGCACCAGGTTTTTCACGCAGGTACGCACTGAAATCCTCGCCGCCCATGCTGGGGGGCGTTTCCTGATCGACGTTGTTTTCGCCGACCACGACGCTGGCCGCCCGGGCGGCCATTTCAACAGCTTTTGTATCGTTCACTGTCGCATAATTGTGGAACATGAAATCGCATTCGGCGGTGGCACCCATCGATGTGGCGATGCCCTCGATGATGGATTTCATGCGGGCGATGACTTTTTCGCGCGTTTCATTGTTGAAGGCGCGCACGGTGCCGATCAGTTTTGCTTCATCGGGAATGATGTTGAAGGCACCGGAACCCGCATGGAAATTGGTGACGCTGACCACGACCGTATCAATCGGGTCGACGTTGCGGGCGACAACGGATTGCAGAGCCGTGACGATTTGCGATGTGACCACGACGGGATCGATGGTCGCATGCGGCATGGCGGCATGCCCGCCCACACCCTTGATGGTGATGTGGAATTCATCGACTGATGCCAGCAGCGGCCCCGGGCGCATGCCGATCTTTCCGGTCGGGACGCCCGGCCAGTTGTGAATGCCGAACATGTAGTCGATCTTGAAATTCCTGAACAGGCCCTCATCGATCATTTTGTTGGCGCCGTTGCCGCCTTCTTCCGCGGGCTGGAAGACCAGATGGACCTGACCGTTAAAGTTCTTTGTTTCGTTCAGGTATTTCGCGGTTGCCAGCAAGGTGGCGGTGTGACCGTCATGACCGCAGGCATGCATCTTGCCCGGTGTTTTCGATGCGTGCGGCTGGCCACTTTTTTCAAGGATATCCAGCGCATCCATATCGGCGCGCAGGCCCAGCGTCTTGCCGGAGTCGTTCCTGTTGCCGGTGATGGTGGCGACGATGCCGGTTTTGGCGATGCCCTTCTTGAAGGGAATGCCCCATTCGGTCAGCTTCTGCGCGACAAGGGCCGAGGCAAACTCTTCCTCATACTTTGTCTGCGGGTTCTGGTGCAGTTCACGGCGCCATACGGTGGCTTCGTCTTTCAGGGCGGCGGCGCGATTGAGGACGGGCATATTAAATCTCCTGTTTGGGGCAGGCGTCATATTAGCGCGCTTGCCGTATACCGACAAGCGTCAGCCGGAGACAGCACCAGAAGATTAAGGCTTACATGCCGGGGCCACAGGCCCAGCATAATTCATCAGTAAATCATGCACATGCCGCATCGGGATAGCCGGGGCGGATTCCAGCATTTTCCCGAATTTTCCATGCGCCAGTTCTTGAATGAGGGGTCTGTAAACCGCATTGGCCAGCGAGAAACGGCTGAAATCAAGTTTGTAACGTTCCTGTGTCTTGTGTTTGATGATGGTTGCATCATCGTCCAGAAGGCGGAGAACGATGCGCGCCTGATGCGGCAGGGTTCTGGATGTTGCCTGCAGCCAATGCTGCTTGTCGAGATTGGGGCCTTCGTCCACGGCGTCGGCAAACTGCTGTGACACCGTCACGATCGGCCAGCCGACTTCCCGGTGCAACATTTCCGTGACGCGGTCGAATTCCGCTTTCTTCCAGATCATGGCGAAGAAGCAGTCTGTTGGCGGTTCAACCAGAAAACGTTCGACAACC
>JAMHVA010000201.1:0-8599 GCA_035904625.1 Alphaproteobacteria bacterium
CCAGACCGTCTTTCTTCCAGCTTTCAACCTGACGTCCGAACGCTTCGTAACCCGGTGTTGATTTCATGCGGTCAATCGTACCCTGGTCCATCAGGCCTGATTGCCCCATGCCCTGACGGCGCTGGAAATCACGCGTGATATTCTGCAAGGCTTCCGCCTGAATCCGCGGCAATTCGCGCTGGTCCACATCCATGCCCTTGCCATCGGCGAGCTTGTAGGAGTCGAGCGTGCGCGGTGGTTTAGCAGGCGCTGCTGTATTGGCCCCCGCTTCCGGTGCGGCCTCTCCGGGCTTTGTAACGCAGGTGATGCGCGGCAAGGCCTCGGGCTTGTAATACGGTTTCACTTTCTGCAATGAGTCCGCCAGTCCTTCCGGCAGGGTTTTATCCTGACGCATGCGATCCAGCGTCGCCTGATTCAGCTCGCCCGGGGTTTTGGCATCAAGGCCGTTCTGCTTCTGATATTCCGCAATCTTGTCACGCAGGGCCGTGCGTGTCTCGCGTGTCATGCTGGCGCCTTTCGGATCATCGACCCCAGCCCATTTCTGAACCTCGCGTACATCGCGATCCAGACGAACCACCGGACCCTGCTTATAGGTCTGTGGCGTCTTGGCCGCATTCGGATTGGCGCATTCGCACTGATAGTCTGAAAGTGTAGCCGCCGGCATGGTTGAACCCCTCGTAAACTCTCTTTTTTGTTACCCCTATTATAGAAACCCAGCCTTAAGAATTCATGAAATCCGCCAAATTCCCGTCTTTGTTAAGAAAATCTCAACAAGGCTGTGGGACAATCGAAGGATGAGGAAAAGAAATTTCCGCATGGACACGCAGACCGTAAGAAAACGGGGGTAATGAATGATGGAACCCAAAAGCCACCTGATCAAGGATTACCGCCTGATATTGGCGGAAATCGTCTATCACATGCCGGACCGTCCGCAATTCCTGCAAACATTTATCTGGAACGAAATGGATATCGCCCCGCGCTATCCGGTGTTGCACAGCTTCCTTGATTACTGGGAAAAGAATATCGAGGGCAAGCTGCACTCGGTTTACGTTGACCAGCAGCGCATTATCACACCCGGCGAATACAAATACGCCCAGATGCAGCTTACCCTTCAATAATCAGGCTTTATTCCACGGCGCCTGCGCCAGCAATAACGCCAGCCCGCAATGATTGGTGACACCGGCAAAAATCAATCCGCCGCCAATCGCCGCCGACAGCGCATGCCAGTACGGATCAACAGTATAGCCAAGAACCGCGCCCGTCAGCACAAGACAACCCGCAGCAATCCTGACCTGACGTTCCAGTGCCATCACATTCCTGTTCTGAAGGCATGCGACGCCGCCCGCGCGACAAGCCAGAAGTCCGCCTTCAATTACATGGACGTTCGAACACCCGCAGGCCTCGAATGCCGCCGCCGCCTTCTGCGCCCGCGCACCCGCCCGGCACAGCAGATAGAGCGGCGTATCTTGCGGCAATCCCTTTTCCTTCAAATATGACTGCGGATTGAGCTGGTCCAGCGGCACATGATCGTGAGCGCAGGACAGGCGCTCCTCCTTATGCTCGATATCCGTACGTACATCGATCACCACCGCCCCCGGCGGCAATCCATTCTTAAGATCGCAGGCCTGTATCGTTTTCATGAAATCCTCCCTTACGCTGCAGGTGAAGAAAACTGATCGAAGGCACGCAGGGCATCAGCCGCATACATCAGCGACGGACCACCACCCATATAAACAGCCATACCCAGCGTTTCCGCAACTTCTTCGCGGGTCGCCTTCAACCGAGCCAACGCCTTGGTATGGAAGCCGATACATCCGTCGCAACGGGTCGACACCCCGATCGCGAGCGCAATCAGTTCCTTGGTTTTTTCATCCAGCACACCGGGGGCTGTCGCCGCCTTGGCCATCGCATAAAACCCGTTCATCGTTTCCGGCACAGCCTTGCGCAGTTCGCCGGTATAAGCCGAAATATCCTGTGTAATCTGCTGATAATTCTTGGTCATGTTTGTCTCCTTATGATATTATAATATCATAAATTAAATTTTTTTAATATAAAAGCAAGAGGAATCATGAAAAATAACCGGGCCTATGAGGAAGGGATGAAAGAAGCCCTGAAAATGCTCAAAATCATGGGACATCCCCTGCGGCTGTCTATCCTCTGCCGCCTGATCGAGAACGGTGAAATGAATGCGGGCGATATTGTCGCCGCCGAACAGGAAAAGGCCAGCCAGTCGCAAATCTCGCAATATCTGAATGCGCTCCGGAAACAGGGGCTGATCGAATCGCGCCGTGACGGGCATTTTCTTTATTACAGGATCTCGGACAAGCGCGTGAAGGAGATCATGAAAACATTACACAAACTATACTGCAGGACGTGAGATCGGTAACTTTCAGTTTTCTGCAACGCTGAGCCGCAGACCGTCATGCTCGGGCCCAAGCGTTATCTGGCAGGAAAGGCGCGAATGGGGCCTTACGTTAAAGGCTTGATCCAGCCTGTCGGTTTCTTCGCGTCCCGGCCCGGGAAGCCGGTCCCACCATGAAGGATCGATATAGACGTGGCATGTCGCGCATGTCAGCGCGCCGCCGCACTCGCCTTTCACGCCTGTTTGATAGTCGCGCAAAACTTCCATCAGGCTCCACCCTGTGAACGCCTCAAGGGCCTGATCATGGCCGTCTTTATCTGTGACATATATCGTGATTTCAGGCATGACAGTATAACTCCGTGCATTCGTTCAAACGCGCACAGGTAAACCCCATACGACAGGTCCATATATGAATGCAACAGGAAAGCGCCGCCTACCGATTGAAACTTAGGCCTTCGCGTACATCGATTTGATCGCAAAAGCGATGCCTGTCGTTATCACCATCATGATGATCATATCGATGGCGGCACGCAGGATGTTATGAATGAAATCCATGAATGGATCGATATTACCCGCCTGATCGCGGAACGGCGATAACAGAAGCCCCGTCACGATCACAAATCCAAACAACAATGGTATGGCGGTCATCATCCACACGCCCAGAAGCCGGATCGACCCCATCAGACCACCCACGCGTTTCAGGTAGTCGCGGCCCGAGAACCCTGCCGCTGCCGGAATGTAAAGCCACAGATAGCGTACCGACCATATCGTAAAGGCCACCAGCGCCAGTGCCAACAACCCCATCGCCGGATGAATGGGGGCTTGCGTTGCCACATCCGCGACCGGAGCCGGACCGATACCCGGGGGCGGCGCTACGATATACATGATCCCGGTAAAACCGGTCTTGATAAACTCGATCAGGGCGAAGAACACCGTGCCCGCCATGATGCCGCCCGCGCGATCGCGCAGATTGGCCAGATCGCGTTCCTGATTGCCGGAGGGGCGAAACGGCCAGCGCTGATCCAGATAAATCAGCCGGACCAGATGCGACATCACCCAGCCATCGGCGAAATAGGACGGCAGCATCAGTAAACTCTGCCGGATGAAATCAAACTGGTACCCCATCGAGATAACAGTCACCAGACAGACAAGTTTGATGAACAGCGGGAAGACCGCCAGCTTGAAAAGATAATGGCGTTCGCCCCAGACGAAACCGTAGGCTTTGACAGCGCAGTCAGCTGCATCGTACTTGGCCATCAATCGATCCCTTAAAAAGAAGGCAGGTCAGCCAGTTATCATTCCCGGCATTCTGCCACGATCAGGCAGCCGATGCCACACCCAGCTTTTCTTGAAGCGCGCTGGAGGAGGTCGTGTACTGGAACCGCAGCTTCTTGTCCGGATAGACATAACGAAACGCCTGCTGCGCCATCAGCGCCCCTTCATGGAAGCCCGAAAGAATGAGTTTCAGCTTGCCCGGGTATGTATTGATATCGCCGATGGCGAAAATACCCGGCATTGATGTCTCGAATTTCTCGGTATCCACAGGGATCAGGTTTTCATGCAAATTCAGGCCCCAGTTGGCGACCGGACCCAGTTTCATCGTCAGGCCGTAAAACGCCAGCAAGGTATTGCAGTTCTGCTTATTCTCGCGGCCTTCGGCATCGGTCAGGGTAACGGCATCCAGCTGCCCGTCAGCACCGGATAAGCCCGCCAGATTACCGATCACCAGATCCATTTTCCCATCGGCCACCAGCGCGCGCATTTTATTGACGCTATCGGGGGCAGCACGGAATTCATCGCGGCGGTGGACCAGCGTAATGCGCTCCGCGATCGGCTGCAGGTTGAGCGTCCAGTCGAGGGCTGAGTCGCCGCCCCCGGCAATCATCAGGCGCTTGCCGCGGAACTGCTCCATCTTGCGTACAGAGAAGAACACGGATTTGTTTTCAAACGCTTCAAGGCCGGGCAGCGGCGGTTTCTTCGGCACGAATGACCCGCCACCGGCGGCGATCACAACCACCTTGGCCTCGACGGTCGTTTCACCATCCGTCACGACTTCCCAGTTGCCGTTATCGAGTTTTTTGAGTTCCTGCACCATCTGGCCATAATGGAAGACGGGGCTGAACGGCTTGATCTGTTCCAGCAGGCGATCGGTCAGTTCCTGACCCGTAATGACCGGCCAGGCCGGAATGTCATAGATCGGCTTTTCCGGGTATAGTTCGGCGCATTGGCCGCCCGGCTTGTCGAGGATATCGATCAGGTGGCATTTCAGGTCCAGCAGGCCCAGTTCGAAAACCGCGAACAGGCCCACCGGGCCCGCGCCGATAATGACAACATCTGTCGTGTGTTTTTCCATGGTCGATCCTGCCTTGAAATCTGTCTGATGGACGCCAAACATGTATAGCCAAACCAACCCTTTGGCAACCGGCCACGAGATAAACTAAGGGATAAATACCAGCGCCCCGTAGGGATTGGGGCGCTTGGGTACATGATCCTCGATCTTTTTACCCTCGGGGATCTTGCCCGGCATCACCCGGCTGAAACGGGACGTCGGATCGATGGTCAGCGGCGTATCCTTCATCGCGGCCCCCTGCTGGCTGAACAGCCAGACCAGCTTCAGGGCAGCGGCCTGCTGCTGTTTATCGCTGGCGTCTTCATCCAGACAGATCACGGGGTTGCCGCTGGCAGATTTATAAAAGAGCGCCGTCATGCCCAGCCCTTTGCAGAACATGATATCGACGCGCTGTTTCTGGGCATGGTCGATCAGCATCTGGCCGGTTTGCCCCTGATCCTCGACCTTCAGATCCAGCAAAGGCGCAAGAGTCCGTTGCAATTCAGGCTGCTGTTTGGCGGTCTGGGTTGTGCAAATTTCAGCGGCACCGATGGTCCGGATCACCCGGGCACGATCATCTTCAATGCGTTTATGCTCGCGTGTCTGCAACCAGCCCAGACCGATCAGAAGCGATGCCAGAGTGGCTGCAACAATTTTGACATCCCAGCCCAGCGGTTCGTCCGGCGGTAATTCTGTTTTACGGTTCTGTTGCATGCTGGCCTCCCTTGCGACGGGCGGAACACTTTGTAAAGTGCCCGTGAATGCCGCTTGCCCTGTTTATGTTTTGGTTTTATTACGATTAGCGCAATCGCAAAGGATTTGTCCAATTTATGATACAGAATCCCGCTATACGAAACTGGCTGCTGCTGTGCTGCTTTCTGGTCTTTGCCATGGCTGTGGTCGGCGCCATCACTCGTTTGACAGAATCAGGACTTTCGATCACCGAATGGAAGCCCGTCACCGGCGCCCTGCCCCCGCTGTCCGAAGCCGACTGGCAGGCCGAATTTGACCTCTACAAGGCCAGCCCCGAATTCGCGCATAAGCATTTCTGGATGAACCTTGAAGATTTCAAGAAAATCTATGTCTGGGAATGGTCGCACCGGCTGCTGGGCCGCCTGATCGGTTTTGCGTTTGCTGTGCCGCTGCTGTGGTTTGCCGTACGGAAAAAAATCCCGGCAGGGTATGGCCGCAAATTCATCGGCCTGCTGCTGCTGGGCGGCGCGCAGGGTCTCATGGGCTGGTACATGGTCAAAAGCGGCCTGATCGACCGCCCGTCGGTCAGCCATTTCCGTCTGGCGGCGCATCTGGGGCTGGCGCTGCTGATCTTCGCATGGATGTGGTGGATCGCCCTCGATTTCATGCCACACAAGCGTATCAAGCCGGGCACGGGCGGCATGTATGCCCATGGCTGGGCGATGCTGGGGATGCTGGCATTGACCATCCTGTGGGGCGCGTTCACGGCTGGCCTCGATGGCGGCATGATCTATAACACCTTCCCGATGATGGACAGCCACTGGGTCCCGCCCGAACTGACCTTCAACAACCCGGCATGGTACAACGCCCTGCACAGCCCTGCTGCCGTCCAGTTCGTTCACCGCTGTCTGGCGATCATTACAGGCCTCGGCATTCTGGCATTCGCCCTGCGTAGCCAGGATAAGGCATTAGGCATCATGGTTGCGGCACAAGTCGGGCTGGGCGTGGCAACGATTATCTCACAGGTATGGATTCCGCTGGCCGCGCTCCATCAGGCAGGCGCGATCATACTGTTATCGCTGCTGTTGCGACGCCTGTATCTGATCAAACTGTCGAGAAGAGTTGTCGCCTAAGGGCAATCAGGCCGAAACAATCAAGCTGGGGCCGCACCAAAACCGACATTGCGGCTGGCATGGAACCCGGGGGCTTTCTGGCCTTCGGCGTTGTTGTTGAAGACGTTCTTCAGGTACGGGTGTACACGGTCGAACGCACGCAGTGTCGGCGCGTAATGCTTGTTATTCGGATCGGTGCAGCAATTGATGCGACCGGTCAAACCCATTTCCATGATGACGGACTGAACGGCAGCGGCCATCTTCAGGTCGCGGCGTCCGTTATGATCGTAGATATAAAGCATATCCATCGGCGGATCTTTTTTATTCAGCGCGGCACGCACCATGCTTTCGATCTGACGGCGGTCAACCGGATTGCGAACGGTGCCTTCCATGCGGAAGCCGTTGCCGCAATCATACACATGGGAATCAACCCGTGTGCTCCACCATGCCTTTTTATACGGGGAAAACATATCGGGGTCGCCCACAACCGTATGGCCCTGACGATCAGAGCCCGCGCGCATGCGACGCCACATATCGCGGCAGAATGCCGACAGGCGGCTGCTCAGCGATGCGCGCTCGGCGATTTCTTCTTCGGTCTCGGCAGCGGGTACAGCACTGGCAGTGGTAAAGCCAGATGCCAAAGCGGATGTATCGCGACGACCCGCAACGAGTTCGTCGGACGTATAGCCTGCTGCGCTTTGATTGGGATCAGACACCATCTCTATTGATCCGCTACTTTCTTTTTTATTTTCACAACCCGCGGGGCTTAGGCCCTCATTTATCCGGATTATGACACACACAGTCCTAAAAGAGAAGAAAAACACACCCTCATATATGTGCCTTTGAATGCTGGCACCCGTTTGTCCGGTACACTTGTGTTTTTCTCAAGTTTCTAATTGGATAAGCCCATATTGTCACAAATGAGAAGCATTTGCAATACCGAATCTTGAGACACTGGAATTCAAAGGATTGTTGTCAGACCTTCACGCCGCAGCATGTCATGGTAATAATCTAGGTATTCAGATACCGTCTGAGACTTGGTGAATTCAGCCTGATAACGGGCATAGCCCTTTTCGGTCAGGCGGTGGCATAGATCAGGATCTTCCACCAGACGGCGAATAGCCCCTGCCAAGGCTACGGCATCATCAACCGGAACCATCAAGCCATCTTCGCCGTCACGCACATATTGGCGCGGCCCGTCGGATGACGTCGTCACCAGCGGCACGCGCTGCGCCCAGGCCTGAACAAAGACCGTCCCGAACGGTTCATAGCGCGAAGGGAAGACGCAGATATCGGCAGCCGCGAAAAGCGATGCCCGGTCATCGCGCCACCCTAGAAACCGCACGCGATCATCCAGCCCCAGCCGCGTGCGCTCCGTTTCCAGTGCCGCGCGGTCCGGCCCCTCGCCCGCGATCCACAGATAGACACCGGGAACATCAGCCACCGCCCGCATCAACACATCAAACGCTTTCGATGAATGCAAACGCCCCAGCGCCAGCAAAACTTTTGCATCGTCCGGCGTCGCCAGATCACGACGGCAAACGACAGGACCGGGCTCCTCCAGTTCGGCAAAATTATTGATGTGACGGATTTTCTGTTCCGGAATGCCGGAATCAATCAGATGACGGCAAATATCCGGCGTGATGGTGGAATAGTAATCCGTCTGCCCGAAATGCGACGATTTGTAATACCCGCCCAGCCGCGAAACGACAATATAACGTGGAATGCCATCAGACGATGACCAGCGCGGCGTTTTCTGCGCGGCGCGGGACATCCATGTCTGCACAATATGCGGCTTGAACGCGCGTATGATTTTTTTCATCCGCAGGGGCGTAAAGATATCAAACGCACCACCGAACGGAAGAACATGGACGGTCAAGCCTGCTGCCCGCAGGCGCGCTTCCCGTGCGGGGTTCCGCCTTGTGACAATTTCCAGCTCTTCGCCGGCTTCGTGCAGGGCGATACACATATCAACAAAAGCAGTCTCGGCGCCGCCATGCGCGGCGCCGGCCATGACCTGAAGGATTTTCACTCTTTTGGTTCCGGCTGGCTATCAGCGGGCTTCTGATCGGAAAGCGGCGCATTCGAGCGTGGGAATGCCAG
>JAMHVA010000202.1:0-8194 GCA_035904625.1 Alphaproteobacteria bacterium
ATCGCCCCGGTGCCGGGCGAACAAAAGGATGCGAGCTCCCGTGACAGCGGATGGCGGCTGTAACGCGCCATTGACGCCGCGATTTGCATGGCTTTCGGGTCGATGTCATCAGAATTGATCAGGACCGGCCTGCCGGAGGTCAATGTTCCGGTCTTGTCGAAAATGACCGTATCGACTCCGGCGACTTTCTCCAGCACATCACCCGACTGGACCATAATGCCCTGCTTCATCAAACGCCCGACGGCCAGCACCTGAACGATCGGCACGGCCAGCGCCAGCGCACACGGACAGGTAATGATCAGCACCGTTGCCGCAATCAGCAAAGCATCCTGCCATGGCATATGGCCGATCGATACCCACCCCAGAAAGGCGATCAGCGCCAGCGTGTGAACAACCGGGGTATAAAGCCGGGCGGCACGATCAGCGATGCGGATATATCTCGCCTGTGAGGCTTCCGCCTTTTCCATTAAACCGATCATATGGCCGACCTGCGACTCTTCGGAATTGCGCAAGGCATGAATAATGATCGGTCCCGTGAGATTGACTGTGCCGGACATCACCATATCGCCCGGTCCCGCCGCCACCGGCAGGCTTTCACCGGTGACAAGGCTGGCATCCAGATCTGTCCGGCCTTCGATGATCTGGCCGTCGACGGCGATATATTCACCCGCGGTTGCCAGTATCATCATGCCCGGCTGGATATCGCGGATCAGCAGCGAACGGGGCTGGCCATTTTCCAGCACGGTCGCCGTACCGGCCATCATGCCCATCAGGTCGGTCGCGGCCTGGCGGGCCTTGCTGCGGGCGATATGATCAAGGTAGCGCCCCACCAGCAGAAAGAACATCAGCATGACCGCCGAGTCGAAATAAGCATGTTCGCCATGATGGGCAAGTTCGAACAGGCTCATGCCGGTGGTCAGGATCAGCCCCACAGAAATGGGGACATCCATGTTGGTGCGACCCGCCTTCAGCGCCTTGAGCGCCGACAGGAAGAAGGGCCGCCCTGAAAACGCAATCGCCGGGATGGCAATCAGCGCCGACACCCAGTGCAGGAAGTCGCGGACCTCGACGCCCATGGTTTGAATATCCGTCGTCCATAACGAGAATGAGAGCAGCATGATATTGCCGGCGGCAAACCCAGCAACCCCCAGGCACAGCAACAGGAAAGAATTTTCCTTTTCATCGCGGCGCGCCATGGTTTCGGGATCGAACGGCGTTGCCTTATACGATAAGGCCGTCAGCGTATCGATGATCGTTTCCGCCAGACCCGTATCGCCGCGCCACGATACATTCAGGCGCCGGGTCGAAAAGTTCAGACGCACGTAATAGACACCTGTCAGCCCACGCAGCGATGTTTCAATCTTCCGGATACACGCTGCGCAGGTAATGCCGTCCACCATCAGCGACAGCGTATGATCACCCGCACGGTCGCTTTTCACATAGGGTATGACGCGCGAGAGCCGGATACCGGCATCCGGCGTTACGGCTGCACGATAAATGTCTCGTGCGTCTGATAATGCCTGTTCTGCCATTTTGCACTCACTCTGATATCCCATTCACCGGGCAAGGGGAATTCCACATCCGCGACATAGGACTGCTGACCGGTGCGCGCCATCGGATAGGTTGCATCGTATCCGGCCTGCACCGGTCGGCGAACCGTTGCCGTGACTTCGGCGTCGTGAATCGCCAGTCCTTCCTTATCTTTCAGGGTGAAGGACAGGCGCTTTCCTTCCAGCTTTATGATTCCTGTCCCGCCCCAGTTTTTCTGCTCCGCCGCGGCTTCGAGCGCGCGGTTATAGGCCAGTCCTTTTTCATAGGCCTGCTCGGTGACCAACCCCGTCTGGGTGCGCACAGCGAGCGTCACCATGACCGCATCGACAGCAATAAACACGACAAAGAAGAGGACGAACATCCACGGGATATATTTATCAACTGGCTTTCGCGTCGCGGGCGCGCTCATTTTTTGTCTCCGCTGATAAACATACTGGTATAGCGATCCAGGCGGCCCGTTGCATTATCACGCAGAATAAACGTGATATCACGCGATTGTTCGGCTTGTGGCGTTGCTGTGACAAACAGATGGAACGTCGCGACCTCATCAGCGGCCACCGGCAGACGGTCGGGCGTCAGATGGCCCGCCCCTTTTATTTCCAGAGCGGCATCAGCCAGATTTTCAACCCGCAGGCTATAGATATTATCCTGATGGGTTTTATTCAGGACCTTGATTTCATAGCCGTTGCGGACATCGCCATCGGACAGCCGCACCATCAGCGGATTGCGGCTGTGCAGGGCGTGAATTTCGAACGGTTTCCGCGTCACCTGACCATAAACGACAAGACCGGCCACCAGAGCCAGTACCAAAATATAATAAACCGTGCGTGGCCGCATGATGCGCCACGTTGTCTTGTCCTGAATATTATGCTCGATCCGGATTTCCGTATCGTAACGGATCAGTCCGCGCGGCATCTGGATTTTATCCATGATATCGTTACAGGCATCCACGCACAGGCCGCAGGCAATGCATTCCATCTGTAGGCCCTTGCGGATATCGATCCCCATCGGGCACACCTGAACGCAGGCCGTACAATCGATGCAATGGCCGTGCCCTTCCCAACTGGTCCCGGCCTTGTGCTTGCCGCGCGGTTCACCGCGTTTGGCATCATAACCAATGATCAAGGTATCCTTATCGAACATCGCCGATTGGAACCGCGCATAAGGACACATATAAATGCAGACCTGTTCGCGCGAAAATCCGGCCATGATGTAGGTACTGAACGTCAGGGCAGCGACAAACCACGCAACCGTCGTCGAGACATCCCCTTGCAGAATGTCTGCCCATAGTGTGGGCGCGTCATTAAAATAGAAAACAAACGCCCCGCCGGTCGACAGACCGATCAGCAGCCAGAGGGCATGCGTTACGGTTTTCTTCCATATCTTTTCAAAGCATAGCGGCATCTTGTCGAGACGCTGGCGGGCGACACGGTCGCCCTGCACCAGATTTTCGACAGCGATGAACAGGTCCGTCCAGACGGTTTGTGGGCAGAAGTAACCGCACCACACACGCCCGAGCAGGCTGGTGACGAAGAAGAGGGCAATCGCGGCAAAAATCAATATAGCCGTCAGGTAATAAACTTCCTGAGGCCAGATTTCAATAAAGAACCAGTAGGCGCGACGTGCAGGCAAATCGATCAGAATCGCCTGATCGGGAGCGTTCGGCCCGCGATCCCATCGGATCAGGGGGGCCAGATAATAAACCGCCAAGGTCAGAGTCATGACCAGCCATTTCAGACGGCGGTATTTTCCCTTGACCTGTCGCGGGTATATTTTTTCACGGCGGGCGAAAAACCGAAACGGTTTATTGTCCGGTGGTGAGGGGTTCTGGGCCATAGGCTGCGGGGTCATTTACGGGCTCGCTTTCTTCGCCGCCGCCCAGCGAATGCACATAGACAGTCAACTGGCGGATTGTATCATCGTCAAGACGTCCCTTCCAGTAAGGCATCACCCCATTCCGTCCATAGTATATTGTTTTATAAATCGTATCGCGTGTACCGCCATACAGCCACAACGCATCCGTCAGGTTGGGAGCGCCGAATTCACGGTTCCCCTTGCCGTCCGGGCCATGACATGACGCGCATTTTTCCTGGAATATGGTGTAACCGGCATGGGCCGCATGATCGCCGGGCTTGCCCAGAGATACGACATAATCGACCAGTGTCGTCACCTGATCACGCTTCAGCAGACCATCGACACCGAATGACGGCATCTGCGAAATATGTGCGTCATCATGACCGGAACGTATACCGAACTGGATCGTCTGGTAAATGTTGGCGATCTGTCCGCCCCACAGCCAGTCATCATCATTCAGGTTCGGATAGCCCGGGCCACCAGCCCCGCCGGTGCCGTGACATGTCGCGCAGTTATCCTTGAACGCGGAAGCGCCGCCTGCCGTGGCAAAAGCATAAAGCTCGGGGTCGGCCATGATCTGGTCGAATGAGGCCTCATGAAATTTTGATAGATACTGCCCCTGCCTTTGCGCAATTTCGGCTTGCTCGGCTTTCAGTTTTTCGAACTGCGTCCAGCCGAACGTCCCCTTGGTCGCGCCGGACAGCGTTGGCCACGCCGGATAGACGATCCAGTACCCGATCGACCAGATCACCGAGACATAGAATATCCACAACCACCAGCGCGGGGCGGGATTATTCAGTTCCTTCAGGCCATCCCATTCATGCCCGGTGGTTTCGACCCCGGAAATATGGTCGATGTCTTTTTTGTGATCGTCGTTACCCATGATGATCCTCGTGCAGCGGGATGTGAGCCTGTTTCTGGTAAGAAGCCCTTGACCCGGGCCTGTAAATCCACAGGGCGGTCAGGACAAAGAAGCTGAAAAAGAACACCAGCCCGATCAGCGTTGCGTGCGTCGCAATCCAGTCGATCATTGTGTGCCTCCGTTCTGCGCCGGCATGTCGGGTTCATAGTCGGTAAATTTGACCATTGTGCCCAATACCTGCAGATATGCCACCAGCGCGTCCATTTCGGACACCAGCATCGGATTGCCATCGAAATCGCGGAAGTTGATGCCCGCGCCGTAGCGTTCCTCGATCGCGGTCTGGTTATCACTGCCGGCGCGCGCCTGTGACGCCGCATCCGATTCAGCATTCTTGATCATGTCATCGCTGTAGGGAACGCCGACCGCACGTAGCGCCTTCAGATGTTCCTTCAGGTCATAGAGCTTTGCCCCGCGTTCGGACAGGAACGAATAAGACGGCATCACCGATTCAGGAACCACGGCGCGCGGGTCCTTCAGGTGCGCAACGTGCCATTCATCGGAATACTTGGCGCCGACACGGGCCAGATCCGGACCTGTACGCTTGGAACCCCACTGGAACGGGTGGTCGTACATGCTTTCCGCCGCCAGAGAGTAATGGCCATAGCGGGCCACTTCGTCGCGCAAGGGGCGTATTTGCTGCGAATGGCAGTTATAGCAGCCTTCGCGCAAGTAGATATTGTAACCGGCCAGTTCCAGCGGCGTATAGGGGCGCACGCCTTTCACAGGTTCGATCACGGTCGCCGTGCGGAACAGGGGGACGATCTCGACAATCCCGCCGATCAGCACCACAACGATGATGCATATCAGCAGCAGAATCGAATTCTTTTCCAGCTTCTGGTGTTTATAGAGAAAGCTCATGCTGTTACCCCTTGTGCGGACAGATTTTGTTCCTTGACGTTCACATCACCGCGGATTGTACGCCAGAAATTGTAGACCATGATCAGGGCCCCCGCGAGATACAGCACCCCGCCCAGCATGCGGATGATGTAGAACGGATGCATCGCCATCACGGTTTCGACGAAGGAATATTGCAAGAAGCCCATATCGTCATAGGAACGCCACATCAGGCCCTGCATGATCCCCGATACCCACATCGCGGTAATGTATAAAACGATGCCGAGTGTCGCGATCCACAGATGCAGATCGACCAGTTTCAAGGAATACAGTTCTTTGCGGCCCCACAGTTTCGGCACCAGATAGTAGAGCGCGCCGAAGGTAATGAAGCCGACCCATCCCAGCGCACCGGAGTGCACGTGGCCGATGGTCCAGTCGGTATAGTGAGACAGCGAATTCACGGCCTTGATCGACATCAGCGGACCTTCAAAGGTGCTCATACCGTAGAACGCCAGGGCGATAATCATGAAACGGAGAACAGGATCCTCGCGCAGCTTGTGCCATGCGCCCGAAAGGGTCATCATGCCATTAATCATCCCGCCCCACGACGGCATCCACAGCATGATCGAGAATGTCATCCCCAGTGTCTGCGCCCAGTCCGGCAGGGACGTATAGTGCAAATGGTGCGGACCCGCCCAGATATAGATGAAAATCAGCGACCAAAAGTGCAGGATCGAGAGACGGTAAGAATAAACGGGACGCTCCGCCCGTTTGGGGATGAAATAGTACATCATGCCCAGAAAGCCCGCTGTCAGGAAGAACCCCACAGCGTTATGGCCATACCACCACTGGATCATCGCGCTTTGCACGCCCGAGAATACCGAATAGCTTTTGACGCCCATCAGTTCGGTGGGGATCACCAGATTATTGCCCAGATGCAACACCGCCACCGTAATAATGAATGCCAGATAGAACCAGTTCGCGACATAAATATGCGGTTCGCTGCGTTTGATGATCGTCATCAGGAAGACCAGCAGATAGGCCACCCATACGATGGTCAGCCACAAATCAGCGTACCATTCGGGTTCGGCATATTCCTTGCCCTGCGTGACACCCGCCAGATACCCCAGCCCCGCCATCAGGATGAAGAGCTGATAGCCCCAGAAAGTAAAACTGGACAGCTTGTCATTCCACAGGCGCGCCCCGCAGGTGCGCTGGACGACGTAATAGCTGGTCGCAAACAGGGCGTTGCCGCCGAAGGCAAAGATGACCGCCGAGGTATGCAGCGGGCGCAACCGGCCAAAGGTCAGGAACGGTTCGAAATTCAGTTGCGGAAACGCCAGTTGTGCCGCAATCAGGACCCCGACCAGAAATCCGGCGATGCCCCAGAACACCGTCGCCAGCGTGAAAAGCTTGACGATATCATCGTTATAGATAGTTTTCTGGGGGGCGGCTGTATCAGTCATGATTTTTCCTTGGGTCTTAAGAAAGTATGATCTTTCCGGCAGAGAGAAACAGGGTGATAGTACTGAGCGAAAGCAAAAGAAAGCGCAATACCGGTACGGCGCGAGGATACCGCGCATAAGCATAATGCCCCAGCATGACGGTCATGACCAGAGCCGGAACCGTCCCCAGCGCAAACAGCGCCATAGCGGCGGCGCTTCGTGCCGGATCCTGCAACGCGACGGCCGTCATAAAGGCCGCCATGACCAGGCCGCAGGGCATGAACCCCAGCATCATCCCCAGCAAAAACCGGCGGGCCGGGGTGCGGGAGCGGACGAGCCCCTGCGCTTTTGTCAGAATATAGCCACGCGGCACCGGCAGAGTTATTCTTGCGAGATACGGAAACACCTTACCCATCAGCGGCACGGCATTAACAATAAAAACGAGTGCCGCCGTCAGCAGCAGCATCGCCGCGATCGCATTTTTCAGGGGCGAGAAAAAGAGGACCGCGTTCAAAACGGTACTAAACACCACGGCCAATGCGACATAAGTCGTCATCCGCCCCAGATGGTACGGCAGCAGCAGGCTCTTGCGGAGGCGCTCGAACGGCGATGTGGCACCTTGCGCGTCCGCGCCCGCCTGCGCCAGAGCAAACGGTCCGCACATGGCGGCGCAATGGGTAAATCCCCCCGCCAGCCCGGCCAGAAACAGCCCGCCATACAGGCCTGCCTCAGACGATATGTTATGCAGACACAAAGACATGTGCCAGTCCCCCATTTTCAGGCCTCAGGATCGGTTTTTTAACATTTTTTTACCTTGACCAAAGTCAATCCTGTATAGTTTATCGGTGTTGAAACAAGGAGCCCCTGATGTCGTGCCTGAACACGTCCCCGAAACCGTGCACGGAAAGCCGTTACCCGCTGGATACGGTCGATCTTTTCACGGCTATGCCGTCAGCGCAACTGCAGACTCTCCATGAACAGGGGCGTATTTCGACCTATACTAAAGGTCAGGTTCTATTCATGCAGGACGACCCGGCGGAATGGTTCTACATGGTCGAAAGCGGCTGGGTGAAGCTGTTCCGCGAAACGCTGGATGGCAACGAGGTCATTCTGGATGTCCTGCCGCAGGGCTATCTGTTCGGCGAAACCGCCATGTTTGAGAAAGGCGTTTATGCCTTCGGGGCCGAAATCGTCGAAAATGCGACGCTGACCGCTTATCCGGTGGCCCTGCTGAAGGACTATGTCGAAGGTCGGCCAGAACTGGCGATGGCGATGCTTCAGCATATCACCGGAAAGAACACGCTGAAGGACCGGGAAATCGAACACCGGACCGTGATGAAAGCACCGCAGCGGATCGGCTGCTTCCTGCTGCGCCTGTGCAAGGTCAAGCAACCGGCACCGATCATTCTGCACCTTCCATATGACAAGACTCTGATCGCCTCGCGGCTGGGCATGCAGCCGGAGACATTCTCCCGCGCGCTGAGCCGCCTGCAGGAAGATACCGATATCAAGGTGCGCGGCGCCACGGTCGAGATCACCAATCTGGGTAGCCTGATTACCTATACATGTTCGGCCTGCTCGAATGTTT
>JAMHVA010000203.1:0-16950 GCA_035904625.1 Alphaproteobacteria bacterium
GGCCCTGCCGCAAGTTGATGAAATTGTGCATGTTGTGAAAGAGGTTTGCTATAAGTAATGGCGAGTTTGAACAATGATAAAAAAGTTCAGCTAATCCATATTGAGCGTGATAATACAATTACTCATTACACATTTTATTCGCATGAAGGAAAGTGTGTCACTGAAGAAGTTAAGTTAACCGATTCATGGGATAAAGTTAGAAAAGAGAAAGAGACTTTTGGATTTGTTCATCTAGATGCAAAAGATTATGATTCTGGTACGCCTTTTAAAGCGCTTATTCTGCCAGAAGATATTGATCGCATAGATGTTTATGAGTCTGGCCATTGTGAAATTGAACCTCATGGCGGTTTTTTTGAATTGCATGTTGATCTCGTAGATTTGCCGGATAACTTGAAAAAGTTAATCGTAAGGAACTGAAAATGCCCGTTAATGTAACAATGCCCGCACTCTCCCCGACGATGACCGAAGGCAAGCTTGCCCGCTGGACAAAGAAGGAGGGAGACAAGATTAAATCCGGTGATGTGATTGCCGAGATTGAGACCGACAAAGCGACCATGGAAGTGGAAGCTGTCGATGAAGGTGTGCTCGGAAAAATTCTGGTTGCTGAAGGTACCGAAGGCGTGGCGGTCAATACAATTATTGCCATGATCCTTGAAGAAGGTGAGACGGCTAATGATATCGGCGCTGCTCCTAAGGCGGCTCCGGCACCTCAGAAAGCGGCTGCGCCTGTTGCTGAAACGAAAGCGGTTTCTGCTCCTGCGGCGGGCGCTCCAGTGGCAAAAGCGGGTGCTCGCGTATTTGCAACACCGCTCGCGCGTCGTATTGCGGCTCAAACGGGTGTTGATCTTTCCAAGATTCAAGGCTCGGGTCCGCATGGCCGTATCGTGAAATCTGACTTGGCTAAAGGCGGCGCACCGAAAGTTGCTGCTTCTGTGCTTCAGTCATCGGCGCCACGTGCACCGTCGGCTGGTATTGATGCCAAGAAACAGGCTGATCTGTTGGGTATGACTTACAAAGAACTGCCCAACAATAATATCAAGAAAGTCGTGGCATCGCGTCTGCTGGAATCAAAACAGACCATTCCGCATTTCTACCTGACGGTGGAATGCCGTCTGGATGATCTGATGGCCGCACGTGAGCGTATCAACACTGAAGCCAAGGGCGCGTTCAAGCTGTCTGTAAACGATTTTGTGATCAAGGCTGTGGCGATGGCGCTGAAAGCTTATCCGGCAGCGAACGTTTCATGGACCGATGATGCGGTTCTGCAATTCGATCATGCCGATATTTCCGTCGCGGTATCAACGCCGAACGGCCTGATTACACCTATCGTGAAAGCGGCTGAAACTAAAGGCCTGCGTGAAATTTCCAACGAGGTGAAAGACCTCGCCGGTCGTGCCCGCGAAGGCAAGCTGAAGCCGGTGGAATTCCAGGGCGGTACATTCTCGGTTTCCAACCTCGGTATGTTTGGTGTCAGCGAATTCGCAGCCATCATCAACCCCCCGCAAGCCTGTATTCTGGCTGTCGGCGCGGGCGAAGAAAAGCCGTACGTCGATGACGGCGTGATCAAGATTGGCACATTCATGAAATGTACGCTGTCGGTTGATCACCGTGCGGTTGACGGTTCTGTGGGCGCTGAATTCTTGCAGTTCTTCAAACGCTATATCGAAAACCCTGTCAATATGCTGGTGTAATGCCATGCGTGTTCACTGGACGGTATTTCAACACGGTGACCAGCACGTAGAAGGTCAAATCTGGGAGCCTGAGCAGCCCACGGACAAGGTTATCCTGTTCTGCCCCGGCTTTCCGGGTATGGGTGCGCCGCATTTCGAGCAACGTCATGCAGGCACTTTGGTTCAGGCTGGTTTTGCCGTTGTGGTGTTGCGTCACTGCGGTACGCGTCTTGATAGCCCGACAGCGCCCGCTATGGTCAATAATGCCGGACGTTTAAAACATGGACGCGATCATAATCAAACCCATTTGGGCGGCGGTCCGTCCACAGTGAAGTACTGGCTGAACGAGCCATGGATTGCGCTGCAGACGCTGACCAATATTTACAAAAAAATCTATGTCTGGGGCAGCAGTTTTGGCGCGGTATCGGCTCTCTGGTCACTGACCACGCCGGGGGCGCCGCTTAACCATGTGCGCCAGATACTTCTGGTGGCAGGTGCTCAGGGGATGATCGATCCCAATCCGGCGAACGATATCCTGCGTATCTGGAAACCTGAATATATGGTTGTGCCTCGTGTTACTGAGAAGGTGTCGCTTGTTTCTGCTGAAGATAACTATAAATCGCTGGAGCAAGCCTATAAAAACCTGCCGGAGCGCGTGAAGGCTCTGCCAAATGATATTCACCTGACCTATCTGGTTGTCACAAATGATGAATTATTATCCCTGGGTGATGCCGAACGTTTTAAATCTGCTATTGGTGATCGTGGTGATATCGTGATTGACGATCTGGATAAGGCTTATCTTGAAAATGGATTGATGGCGCACGATATGCCTGACTATCCGACTGAGAACATTCTCGCGTTGATAAAGGAATAGATGATGGCTGAGCAAAGTTTCGATGTGGTTGTGATCGGTGGCGGCCCCGGTGGTTATGTGGCGGCGATCCGTGCAGCGCAATTGGGGTTCAAGACTGCCGTTGTTGAGGCTAATCATCTGGGCGGTATTTGCCTGAACTGGGGCTGCATCCCGACCAAGGCGCTGCTGCGTTCCAGCGAAATCAATCACCTGTTGCAACATGCTGATCAGTTCGGTTTCAAGATTGATGGCTACAGCTTTGACCTCAAGAAAATCGTTGAGCGTTCACGTGGCGTGGCCAAGCAGCTTTCCGGCGGTATCGGTCATTTGCTGAAGAAAAACAAAGTGACGGTGTTTGACGGCTGGGGCAAGCTGGCTGGCAAAGGTAAGGTGACGGTTGAGAAAGACAGCAAGATTTTTGAAACCCTGTCTGCCAAGCACATCATTATTGCCACAGGCGCGCGTGCGCGCGTTATTCCGGGGATGGAGCCGGATGGCAAGCTGATCTGGACTTACCGTGAAGCGATGGTGCCGACAGAAATGCCGAAATCCCTGATCGTTGTGGGGTCAGGCGCTATCGGTATCGAGTTCGCCAGCTTCTACCGCAATCTGGGTGCCGAAGTCACCGTGGTTGAGATGATGGACCGCGTTATGCCGGTTGAAGATGAAGAGATCTCAATCTTCGCCCGCAAGCAGTTCGAAAAGCAGGGCATGAAGATTATTACGGGTGCCAAGCTTGCCAAACTGGAGAAGGGTGCCAATAACGTCACCGCCCATGTTGAAGTGGCGGGTAAAGCTGAAAAGATCACAGCTGACCGCGTCATTATGGCGGTTGGTATTGTGGCGAATACCGATAATATCGGCCTTGATAACACCAAGGTGAAAACCGAACGTGGCAATATCGTGACCGATGAATATCTGCAAACAGCAGAGCCGGGCGTTTACGCGATTGGGGACGTGGCGGGTGCACCGTGGCTGGCGCATAAGGCGTCACATGAAGGAGTCATCTGCATTGAGAAGATCAAGGGTCTTCCGGATATTCACCCGATGATCAAAACCAATATTCCGGGCTGCACATATTGTATGCCGCAAGTGGCATCCGTCGGGTTGACCGAAAAAGCCGCCAAGGAAAAGGGTTATGAGCTTAAAATTGGTCGTTTCCCGTTCATCGGCAACGGCAAGGCGATTGCCTTGGGTGAGCCGGAAGGTTTGGTAAAAGCCATATTTGACGCCAAAACCGGCGAATTGCTGGGCGCTCATATGATTGGTGCCGAGGTAACGGAGATGATTCAGGGCTATGTGGTTGGTAAAACCATGGAAGCCACCGAAGCTGAATTCATGCATACGATCTTTGCACACCCGACATTGTCGGAGATGATGCATGAAAGTGTGTTGCAGGCGTATGGCAAAGCCATTCATATCTAAATGTTATCATGAGTAGTCTGGTTGCACTTTTTGACGGGGTTATCGATCCGGCGAGAATAATCCATGACGGGGTGAATGATATCTATGGTCCTGTGACGACCGGGTTCGTTCAACCGATTTTGGCGGCCCTGAAGCCTGTTTCAGCCGAAGAGATTCAAAAAATCATTGCCGTAGCAAGGCAAAATGCGATCAAGCTTTATCCAGTCAGTGCAGGCCGGAACTGGGGTTATTCCGATTCGATGCCAGCGGGTACGGGCCATGTCATTCTTGATCTTTCTCTCATGAATCGCGTTCATGATTATAATTCTGGCATGGGGATTGTCACGATAGAGCCGGGCGTAACCCAGCAGCAGCTTTGTGATTATCTGGAACGCCATGGCGCGCATCATGTGATTTCTGTGACCGGATCAAGTCCGGGTGCCAGCATCGTCGGGAATTATCTGGAGCGCGGGTTTGGCCTGCTCCCCATCATGGATCATGCCGCATCTGTTATGAGCCTGCAGGCGGTTTTAGGCGATGGAACGCTCTATAACTCCCCATTACAATCATTCGGGGGCACAGAAAGCGCTAATGTTTTTAGATGGGGCAGTGGCCCTTATACAGACGGATTGTTTTTTCAATCGTCTTTTGGCGTTGCCACTTCCATGACAATTAAGCTGGCACGGAAACCCGAATGTGTACGTGCCTGCTTGGTCGAAGTTGATAGCCGCGAAAATCTGGATGAAGCTATCAGGGGGCTATATGAAATTCGTGAAGTCTGCGGTGTTGATTCTCTTCAGATCAAGATTTTGAATGGTTACTACACGCTGGCGAGTATGGGTGTGAAGCATGCTGATGTTGTTTCCTGTGGCTCTATAGATCAGGCATATCAGAGATACAGTGTTCCGCCATACACCATTATGGTGACATTCATGGGACCGCGATCTATAACAAAGGCCTTGCAGGCTGAAATAAAGTCATCTTTGAAAAAATTTGGGCGTATGAAAATTGTCAGTGACAAGATTGTAAGAATTGCAAGTCTGGCTAAACCGTTCGTATTGCTATCATTCAGGAAGAAAATCGTTGCGCTCGAGGGAATGTGGTCCCTTTTGCAGGGGAAGCCCGGTGCAATGATGATTGGACGAATTCCGTATTACAAAACACCGGATGACCGGCATCTAAAAAAGATTAATCCGGCGCAGGATAAATGCGGGATTATCTGGTTCTCGCAAATTCTGCCATTCCGGGCACAGGCGATTTCTGATTTTGAGGAACTGGGCGATTATGCACAGAAGACATACGGATTTTCGCCGATCCTGAATTTTACCAATTACAGCCATTCCTGCCTGATCGGATTGATGGCGATTGTATTTGATCAGAGCAGCGAGTCTGAGCCTGCGCATGAATGCTATATGGATCTTCTATATCGTGCACGCGATAAGGGTTATTTCCCTTATCGTATGCCGATCTTTGCTTCGGAGGAATTCTTGCGTGAGAACTCAGGTAATGAATTCAATGTGAAGCTGAAGTCCATATTAGATCCGGATGGGATTTTCCCCCGTCAGTGCTGAGAAATCAGGCTCATGTGCTGTTTCCGGTGAACAATCTGGGCCAGATTGTGATTGAATCCCCGATAGGAAACGATATTCCAGATATCGCGGTTATGGTTGCATGCGTGATCAAATGTTTCCAGGATGTTCATGCTGAATGGCGTTCTTTCGCCGTGATAATCAATATTTTCCCCCAGCCTTGTGTGCTTCAGTCCGGCTTTCACTAATTTTGAGAGGTGATGAGGCTCCATAATGCCAAAGCAATTAAGGATGTTGGCATTCAGTGCCATTTCGAAGCAGCCGCGAATAAGTCCGATGGGTGCGATTGCCAGCGCCATGCGCGTCAACGATGGATCGTGCAGGGAGAGATGGTGTGGTTGCCGGGAAATCATATCTCTGATCTGAGCGCGGCGTTCACGGGAAATGCACAGCCGGGAAATCTCGCAGCTTCTGCGAATATAGGTTTCATCGTGCAATGCAGCGCTGCTGGATATTTTCTGCAGCGGGAAAGACTCGTCAGGATTCTGGTGGTCGGGCAGAACGACCCTGGCCGTTCCCAGCGCCATGTTTGTAGGTTTATATATAAGCAGAGCATGCGCTGCGTGATTGTCAAAGCTGTCTTTTTCCTGCCCGTCAGGGTGGCAGGATGGGGCTTCGTAGCCTTGGTTTTCAATGCAGAACACCTGATATCTCAGGCGGTGTGCCTGTTCGCGCAGTTCAGGTGTATCGGCATGAACAACATCAAAGGTGCTGTAGAAGAGATTGAAGGCAAATTCGGTGCGGGCTTTGCTGTAAATGTTGAGATGGTGAATCTGGTCATGGGCTTTGGCAAGCAGTGTGCGCATAGTCATACTCCGGTGAGAATGATGATGGGTTGCAGAATGCAAAGATTGCTGAGGTGATCAGTTCAGCTTACGAGATGTCTCTTAAAGGGGATCTAATTATGTCCAATATTAGACATAATGTTGAATCAAGATTCATGTAAATTCAATGAGTTCCTGGGCGTTAATGTATTGATTTTCAGTGAGAAAGTGCCATTTTTATCAAAATGTTATACAATAACATTAAGGTATGTTAGAAAACTTCATGGAAAAAATTCGTCGCAATATTGGTTGGCTGGTCATTGCATCCGAGGCTTCGCACCTCTTTTGCTGCATTTTGCCAACTCTTGCTGCAGTCATGAGTCTGGCTGTGGGTGTTGGCTTGCTGCCTGCTTCGTTCACTTTGCTCCATGATTTTATTCATGGGTATGAAATTCCGATCATTGTTTTCTCCGGTGTTTTGCTGGGGCTTGGCTGGTGGGCGTACCACACAGCAACCGAGACTGATTGCCATGCATTGGGGCATGATGAACACCATTGCCATCAAACGACAGATCGATCGAAGCGTTATCTTGTAATCGGAACCCTGTTGTTCCTGTTGAACCTGTGCGTTTATCTGGGATTGCACGCTGAGTTGCGCGGCCACGATCATGATGATCACGCAGCGACGCATGCGAGCATGTAGATAAAATTTTAGGCTTCGCAGTTCGTAAAACTTTCTGGTCTTTAGTATAGTTGTTTGCGTGACGGGCGCATATTTGCACCGTCTAATATGGAAGTCATTCAAAGACCTTCCGTGTATTCCATAATACTGGCATGACCCTTGCACACCCATGAGTAGAATAAGGTCATGAAGTTCTCTGGCAAAAAGAAAGCCGCCATGACCATACCAGAAAGGAAGGGTGGGTCATGGCTTCTCAATCAGGAAATAATCCTGTCGGAATTTCTCAGCAAGTTGCTAAGGACAATCTGAATTATCTGAATTCTATCCAGGATACGCCGGCGGTCAGGCTGGATGCAGAGTTTTATCAGGCTGATGACATCGATTCAGCAACCGAGAGTCTGACAGGTTCCGGCAATCTGAATTATCTGGTTTTACAGTCGCAGCAAACCAGCGATGCCAACACATTGAATAACCCATTTGATGTGCTGGGGGATGGCCAGCCCGGGGTGGGGACTATGGGGTTGGGTGATGGCCATCCCGTTGGTGGCATGGATGGGCGGGGGATTGGCGGTGGATTTGCTGATGATGACTCGCTAGCGCTTTTTGATGATGGCATGGAGTCCGGGCTGGGCATGAACATTGCTGGTGGCTCAGACCTGCCGGGTCTGGGGACTGGAATGGGGGTGGCCGGGGCGACAGCGCTGAAGGCACGAAATTTCAATGAAAACGGCGATACCTATCATGACGAAACAGTAATAACCAAGATCGAGACGGACGACGACCCCGACAATCCGGATGATCCCGACAATCCGGATGATCCCGACGACCCTGACGATCCAGATGACCCTGACGATCCGGATCCACCAGTTAATAACGATGATTATGACCTTGTTGTCGATGTGGATACACCTGTTCTGGATGTGGGTCTTGATGTCGTTCTTGACCCGATTGAGGCGATTATCGGTGATATTGATATCGATATTGATGCGATTGTTGACAGCCTTCTTCCGGGTGAACACGGACTTCTGCCTGATGTCAGTACATCGGTTGATGCTATTCTGGGGGGGACAACACTTCTGGGGATGGATCTGGATGATGTATTATCGCCGTTGGACCCTGTTACGGGTAATGTGACCAACATTCTTGATGGACTGATTGAGGACGTTTCCGGCCTCCTGCCCGAAACACTGGTGCAGCCGATTACGGACATTATCAACACGGTTCTTGATCTTGATGATATTCTGGGCGGTGGAAACGGGGACACCGATCTGCTTGTGAATGTTGGTGCGGTTATTCCCGGATTCACATTGCTTGATACGGGCCTGGATATTCCGTTAGATCCTGTTGAAATGTTTTTGGGCGATATTGATATTACGCTCGATGCGAATGCTTTGGTTGAGGATCTCGGCACTCAGGCATTTTCTCTGATTGAGGATATTGGCGCTCTTGATTTCGAGGGGGTCGTTCAGGATTTGATTGGCGAAGATGGCTTGTTGCAGAACGCTGATGGTCTCATTCCCGGACTTGATCTGGGTATTGATATTGCGGGTGACATTCTTCCTGAAATCACTGAAACGATATCCTCAGGGGATATTCTTGATGACCTGACAGGCGCTGTTGAGAGTGTTCTTGGCGGTGTCGGTGAGGTTTTGCCTGTAGGCGGGGATGTCCTCGGCAGTGATCTGGTCGACGGAATGTTAGGCGGTTTGATGGGCGGTGGGGATCCTCAACCCGAGGGCGACACCGATCTTACCTTAGGTTCAGAAATTGATGTTCTGGGTATAGAGGTTCCTGACATTGATATCGATATTCCGCTAGATCCTGTCGAAGCTCTTGTCGGAGATATCGATATTGATATCGATGCGATTGTATTGGTCGATGGTGTAGAAGAAATTATCAACGATATATCGAACGGTGATATCGAGGGAATTGTTGACAGCGTTCAAGATGGATTGGGGATTGATACCCATCTCGACCTGCTCGGTGATAATGACCTGTCGCTTGATATTGGTGTGACCGACACTGTCGGTGGCATTCTGGACGGTGCGCTCGGTGGAGAGCCTCTGGCTGATGGCTCCCTGACCGAAGGGCTGGGGGATGTTGTTGATGGTCTTCTGGGGGTGCCATCGGTTCCCGATGTCCTTCCTGACCCTGTGGGTACGATTACCGAAGGGCTTGGTTCTGTCATCGATACCACCCCGGTCTTGGGCGGGTTGTTTGGCGGCTCGGGTAATCATGGCGGCGGCCTGTTTGGATAAAAAATCATGTCACAGCATTTTTCTGATCGTATTCAGGATATCAGATCCGGTATGACGGTACGAAACCATACGGTTTTGCTCGTCGTATCGACATTGGCGATCAATATCCTGTCCTTGGGTTTACCTGTTCTCACGCTTCAGGTTTATGACCGTATTTTGCCCAACCCTGAATCAGGAACCCTTCAGATCCTGATTACGGGGATGTGTATGGTTGTCGCTCTCGAAATTATGTTGCGGCTGGCACGTACATACATGATGAGTTGGGCGGGGGCTTCTTTCGAGTATGAGGCGATGAGTCAGGCTATCCGGAATATTCTGAATGCCGATCTAACGGTCGTCAGCAATGCGGGCATCGGGGAGAACCTGAACAGGATTTCTTCGATTTCCAGATTAAAAGATTTCTATAACGGCTATGTGCTGGTGACTCTGATTGATATTGCCTTTGCGGGTCTGTTCATGGGTTTGATCGCGTATATAGGCGGTTGGCTGGTACTGGTTCCTGTCACGGTCATGACTTTGTTTCTGGCAAGTTCCGTATATTATGGGCGGCAGCTTTATCAGGGGCTGAAAGCTCGGGACCGGGCTGACGACCGCCGCTATAATTTCATGATTGGTGTCCTCGAGGGGATTCATAGTCTGAAAGCGATGGCACTGGAAGGGCACTTTATTCGCCGTTATGAGTGGTTTGAAAAACGCTCCACTGTATCCAATTATCAGGTAACGCAGGCGGCGGCATCATCGTTTAATGCGGCCAGCGTCTATTCTCATATGATGATTGCGGGAACTATTGCCACGGGCGCTTATCTGTCCTTGCACGGGCATATGGCGTCTGGCGCTTTGATCGCCTGCATTCTCCTCTCGGGACGTTTGATGCAGCCGGTGCAGCGTGGCTTGGGGTTGTGGGCGCGCTATCAGGATTTCAAGGTTGCCCGCCACAAGGCCGATCAGGTTCTTGGGCTGCCGCAAGTGCGCTGGAAAAATATGCCAAAGGCTGATCCTATGGTGGGTGAAGGCCTTGCGACATTAAGCTTGAGAGATATCGGATTTTATATCCACTCAAGCAATAAATGGCTTTTTAACAATGTCAATCTGCATATGAAACCGGGCATGGCCATCCACATTTCCGGGGTTCATGGTGTTGGGCGTTCCGTTCTGATGAATATGATCGCGGGTGTCTATAAGCCATCCTGCGGCGATATTATCATCGACGGGTTTAGCATTCAGGATTACAGCAGGGAAGATTTGCCACGAAAGGTTGGCCTGATCAATTCGGAAAGCGAGATATTCCGTGGCACGATCATGGATAACCTGACACGTTTTGGCCTTACCGATTTCGAAGAAATCCGGGATATCGTTGTCGCGCTGGGTATTGAGCGGGATGTGAATAAGCTGTCTATGGGGTATGACACCTTTCTTCAGGGTGTCGAGCCGGATAGCGTCACGCCCGGTCTGAAACAGCGGATAGGGATTGCGCGTGTTCTGGCGTTGCGGCCGAAAATCGTGCTGTTTGACGATGGCGACAGAAATCTCGACAGAAACGGATACAAGAATATCATTTCCACGCTGGGTTATCTACGTCCGGATGTATGCATGATTTTGGTGACGGACGATAGATATATCGAGAGACTGGCGCATTTCCATTACCAGATGACGTCAGGCGGTCTGTCGCCAATACACCCGCCGGAACCCAGAAAGATGGAGACGCTTCATGCAGCCTAATTCCACTCATAAAGCTGAAGCCGTCTTCTGCGATTCTGTTGGCGACCTGATCACACGGTTGAGACGCACCAGCTGGCGCGCGCACAAGGTTAAGTCGCCGTGGGAGGCATGCGCGTGCGCTGTCATTCTGGCGCTGGAGCCGGAATGCACAATGCGCAAGGTGGCAAATTCCCTTCCTTATGCGACCAGAGAATATTCACATGACGATTTTCTGGATACGATTGCGAATATCGGATACCTTGCGCGTCCGGCGTACCTTGATCCGCATGAGATTGATGACCGGTTGATGCCGTGTCTGTTCCTGCCGGAGGGAAATGCCGCAGCGCCGTATGTCATGATTTCCCCGAATTGTATCTATGATTGTGTCCGACAGGTATTTGTCAATTCGTTACCCGTGGCCAAAGGGGATGTGTGGTTCTTTGAGGAGTTCAATGAGGCGCGGTCGGGTCTGGCCGAAGGCGTGCGCAAGACGAACGGCCTGACATGGGTTCGCAGCATCCTGAAACGATTCACGCAATCGTACTGGCAGATATTGATGATCGGCCTAGTGCTGAACCTTGTGGCGCTGTCATCACCGCTCTTTATCATGGTTGTGTATGACAGGGTGATTTCGGCGCATGCCATCGATATTCTTCCCATGTTGGTGGCGGGGGTGGTAATCGCGATCGTGGCGGAGTGGTTCCTGCGCCAGGCACAATCGGCAATCCTGTCCGGATTTGCCTGCCGCCTTGATAATGTCGTCAGCACGCAGATATTCACCCGGCTTCTGGGGCTGGCCCCGGGATATATCGAACGGGCATCGGTTCCGGCGCAGGTTGCGCGTCTGAAGACATTTGAATCCGTCCGGGATTTCTTCAGCGGCGCTGTATTCCTGTCTGTTCTGGAACTGCCATTTTCGATTATTGCTCTGATCGCGATTGCGGCCATCGCGGGCCCCCTGTTCCTTGTCCCGCTGTCAGTGACAGTACTGTACATCCTGCTGTTTTCAATGGTCTGGCGGCGGGTCAAGGTTTCTATCCGCGAAGCCGCGCGCGCGACTTCAGCACGGCAGCAGTTCTCACTGGAGACGCTTGAGAAAATCAGGGCGATCCGCACATTCGGACTGAGCGATATCTGGCACAAGAAGTTTGAGGAACTGAGCGCCAAGGAATCGATTACGCATCTGCGTTTGCAATGGCTTGGCAATATTGGTGAAACACTGGCGCACGCCCTAACGATTCTGGCGTCGGTCGCGGTCGTCGGGTTTGGCGTCCATCTGATATGGGCGGGCCAGATGACAGCCGGGGCTCTGGTGGCGACCATGATCCTGTGCTGGCGGGTTCTGACGCCATTCTACAGCCTGTGCACAATGGTTCCGCGTCTGGACCAGTTGCGGAACAGCGTTCGTCAGGTGAACGAGTTGATGGCTATCAATGAAGAAAATGCTGTCGGGCAAACGCCAGCGAAAGGCATGAAATGGCAGGGTATCGTATCGTTCAATAACGTTGGCCTGCGCTATCCCGGGGATGTCAACCCTGTTTTCAGCGGCCTGAATTTTACTGTTAGCCCCGGCGAGCTGGCATTGATCACCGGTGATAACGGTTCAGGAAAGACCAGCTTGCTGAAAATGATACTGGGCATGTATTTGCCGCAGGCCGGTGCCGTTCAGATCGATCATCACGATATCCGCCAGATCGATCCGCAAGAATTGCGCCGTCATATTGCGTACATACCGCAGTATCCGCATTTCTTTGAAGGGACAATCGATTATAACCTGAGGCTGGCGCACCCGCTGGCAACGCCAAGGGAAATCGAGTTTGCGTTGCACCAGGCCAATATCTGGGATGAAATTCAGAATCTGCCGGAGAAAGCAAAAACAATCATTGGTCCCGGCAGTGATTTCCACATGTCGACCAGCATGGGCTTGCGGCTATGCATGGCGCGCGCGTATCTGCACAATGCGCCGATCCTGTTGATTGATGAACTGCCGAATTCATTGATGAGCGACCGAGCTGGCGTTGATCTTGTAAACAGCCTGGTCAAGCTGAAGAAAGGGCGCACGGTTTTTATGGTGACATACCGCAACGATCTGATGGGGGTTGCTGATCACGTCATTATGCTGCGCCGCCGCCGCCCGCCGGTAACGGGGCCTGCCAAGCTGATCTATCAAAAATTGAAGGAATTGTCCTGATCCATTGATCTCAGTACAGGAGGGAATGCTATGCCTATGATGAAGCATATTGGTAATTCGGTTACCAAAAGAGGAAAAAGAGACCAACTGCGTTATCTTTCCCACTCTGTCCGGCTACAGGAGTCACTGCCAACGCATATGGCGCGACTGACATTAGGTGTCATTAGCCTGACGGTCTTTGCCTTTATTGGCTGGGCTGCTGCTGCGAATGTTAATGAGGTGGCGCGTGTTCCGGGTGAAGTGACGCCACAGGGGTTCCAGCAAGTCGTGCAGCATCTTGAGGGAGGGATTGTTCAGGAAATTCTTGTCGAAGAGGGCATGCTGGTGAACAAGGGGGATGTCCTGTTGCGGTTGAGCGGCACCGGCGTCAATGAAGATCTGGGGCAGGTTGAAGAACGCCGCCTGAGCCTTGAATTGCAAGCCGAGCGTCTGAAGGCGTTTATTGAAGATCGCAAACCGGATTTCAGCAAATTCAGTAAGGTTGATCCCGCCCAAATTGAAAACCAGAAGAAAATGTATCAATCCATGCTGGATGCTAGACAGAGCGAGCGCGATGTTCTGAATGAACAAATCCGCCAGAAGCATAACAGCATGAAAGCATTGCAATCGCGCCGCAACGCGATTGCCAAGAACCTTGATATTACGAACGATCTGCTGGCGCGGAAGCAGGAATTGTATAGCAATGGCTATGTTTCCAAAATCGGTTTTCTTGAAACACAACAGGATGCAAACGCCCTGAGCGGTGAAAACCAGCAACTGGGCGCGCAGATCGAAGAGGCGCGGGCCGGACTGAAGGAGTACAAGGATCGCCTTGCTTCACTGGACGCGTCATACCGTGATGGTGCATGGAAGCAGCTCGAGTCCGCGGAGGGAGAGCTGGCGCAGAATGGAAAAATTGTCGATAAGCTGAAAAACAAAGTGGATCGTCTGGATGTCACAGCGCCGGAACGCGGGCTGGTCAAAAGCCTGAGCGTCAACACGGTCGGCGGGGTTGTCGCTCCGGGCCAGACATTGATGGAGATCGTCCCGCTGGACCGTCCGTTGATTGTCGATGTGCGCATTATGCCGCGCCATATCGGCCATCTGCGTGTCGGTCAGCCGGTTCAGGTGAAAGTCAGTTCGTTTGATTATTCCCGTTATGGGGCGGTTCCCGGTGAACTGGAATATATCTCGGCTTCGACGTTTCAGGGCGAACAGGGAGAGCGTTATTATCGCGGGCGGGTCCGCTTGTCGCAGAACTATGTCGGCAATCACCCTGACCAGAATATAGTCATGCCGGGCATGACGGTGATGGCGGATATGATTACGGGTGATAAAACCATCCTGCAGTACCTGCTGAAGCCGATCCAGAATTCAATCCAGACGGCCATGAGCGAGCGTTAATCCACTCGTTTTAAAGGCTGAAGACAAGCGAGGCCGGATCGTATAAGATCAGGATCAGCGTTTTTGCCCACCTTTTCCGCTCGTTTGTCATGCTAGGCTCCATTTTCAATAAAATATTAACTTTTATTCGGTATCTGTTAAGGGGTGGAAAAACCGCTTCCGTCGAATATACCGGAGAGCCGCCACACACTCATGAGGTCAAAGGATTTCATGGGAAATTCCAGGGGGATTGCATGATGCTCCGGGAGGATGGCCAAGTGGTTCTGAACATTGATTTTTACTTCCCAGACACGCCGTCATGGCTGGAATGGGATGTCGGAACCGGAAAGCTGGCGATTGCCCAAATGGGTGGCGCGATGGCCGAACTGAATATAGAATTGCCCGCGTCTCAAGTAGGGTACTTTGAAACGGTTAAACGCGTTTTACTGATTACCCGGCGCGATAAAGACGAGGCCAGTCACAATAAGTTGGTACATTTTATCAGCCTGATTGTCAGGCAATAGAACAATAATATTGAGAACACGAGGCAGGACATGCAACACGCATACGCAGGATCAAAAAATTCATTACGTCTGATGGCGGAAACACAAATCGTCATGGGTGCAGCCCGTCAGGCAGACACGCCGGAGCAGGTTCATGCCGCCTTGCAGGGAATGAATGCCGGTGAAGTTTCCGCTGCGGGCGATGTTGTTGAAATCTCATTTGGTTCACCGCAGTCGTTGGACGTTCTGGGCGCACCGCGTGAGTGCAACGTTCATGTGGCAAATCAATCGACTGTGTTGTCGTTGGTTCCTGCGGAGGGCGCGACGATCCAGTCTGTGGTGGATCATGCTCTGGGTCCTGTAATGGAATCATCAGCGGTACCGAAAAACGACGCATCGTTCAAACCCGGCACCGGTCACAAAAAGTAACCCTCGGGATATTTCTTTTGACGGCCCTGTCAGGCGCTTGCCGCCTGGCGGAACGTGACCATTTTCTTGGCGTCTTCGTCCCATAGTGCCAGCGGAATGCTGTGTAGGCTGTCCCTGAAGGTCATGACGTTGATCTGGCCAAGGTCACGGTGGCTGTCCATGCATTCCTGTAATTTGTAGTTCGGGATCAGGCTGCATAGATGATGAATATGGTGCAGGCCGATATTGCCCGTGAACCATTGCATGACCTTGGGAAGCTTGTAGTAGGAGCTGCCATGCAGGGCGGCGGCCTGAAATTCCCAGTTTTCATTATGTTCCCAGTACGCATCTTCGAACTGGTGCTGGATAAAGAACAGCCAGCCGCCGGCCCACGCGGCGATCATGATCGGTGGCAGGAATGTCAGGAACATGGCGCCAAAGCCAAACAAAGCACCAATCGACCCATAGAAAGCCAGCATGGCGAAATTGGTATACATCACGCTGCGCCACAGTTTTTTGACCGGAATGCTTTTATAGATTTCAAAGAATGTTCCGGGGGCCTTCATTGGCATTCTTTGAATGAAAATGACATGAAGCAGAGGGCCGATGACGAGAACAACAAACGGATTTCTGTACAGGCGATACTGAAATTGTTTTTGGGGGCTCAGATTTTTGTATTCGTTCACCGTAATCGTGTCGATGGCACCGAGTCCGCGCCGCTCCAGATGTCCTGATGCTGCATGGTGCTGGTTGTGCGCATCTCGCCACAGGCCGTAAGGTGTTACGGTGAAGACGCTGAGAAGGCGCCCGACAAAATCGTTCTCCGCGCGTTTGGAGAAATACGACCCATGGCCGCAATCATGCTGGATAATAAACAGGCGCACGAGCAGTCCGCCCGCAGGTAGCCATAGAAGCATCGTCAGCCACATCATGCCTGCATTCACAGCATATATCGCCAGCAGCGCATAGGCCATATACAAGGCTCCCGTAACGGCGAATTGGGAAATGCTCCGCCTTCTGTCCGCTCCCTTGAAACGGCTGCAATGGTCAGAGACTGACTTCAGGAAAGAACTTTCAGTGTTTTCCGGTGTTTGCGCAGCCATGATGGCGGCGGCGGGAAATTCTGTGGGCGGGGGAGTGGTTTGCGCGGTAGTCATAGTCATTCAGCTTTTGTTCCTGTGGTGTATGGGGCGGCACTTGCGAGAACGCTGCGGGCCTTTCCCAGATCAAATTTGTCGTTTGTTCTGACCCCTGATTCCATATCGACCCATATTATCTGGCCGGATGCGGCTTTTGAAATGGATTCAAGGTGTTTTTCGATATTATCCGGATTTAAACCGCCCGCATACCCGCAGAAATGGCCGGGGATCGGGCTGTCCCAGCTATCCGGGGCGACGCCGCGCCCGGCAGAGGCGTCGAACAGAATGGCGTGGTTGGGGATATCCTGAAACAGCGGCAGCAGGTGCCGGTTATCGGGGGTGTACTGGATGATGAATTGCCATGACGGATTTTCGCGAACCCGGGCGACCAGGGTGGCGGGGTCGTATTTCCCTGCCATGTCACCGAAT
>JAMHVA010000204.1:0-1687 GCA_035904625.1 Alphaproteobacteria bacterium
GAAAACCAACGCAAGCAATCTGGGTTACAAAGCCCGTTTTCATCGGCACCGCCAACGCTACTACATGACCAATATCATAAGGGCGCAGAAAGCTGTCGCGATAATGTTGGTCGCAGCCCAGGTTAGCATCGACGGAGCCAGTCAAGATCGTCGGCATCGGGCGCTGCTCATCTCTCAGCCATTCCATGGCCGGTTGCATGACCGGATCGCGAATATACAGCCCATTCAGATAGGCATCGACCGCCGCGGGTGTATCACCGACATAATCGCGGGCGCCAAAATGGCGCCCACCCAGTGAGGATGACGAAAGCTGCAAAAACACGCTGCTTCTTGCGCCAAGCATATCGGCTATGGGAGCGAGAATCGAGCGGCCGACTTCAACGGACTTTTCGCACGACAGAATCTGCTCATAGACTGTGGTGGGTGGCCCTTGGATACGGTGTTTATTCTCCACGCTGCTTTCCTCCCCCGCCGGCTTCTCTTATGGAATTATTTGATTAAACAACCGGTCAATCAAATAATATAAGCCAGTCATGCTATCGCATTCAATCATAAAATTCCTCCCATGGCGAGTGGGATATAATTTAGCCCATTATATCCATTCTGAGTATTTCTCGTCATAGGCGTCGAATTCTCCAGCAGGCATATATGGTGCAATGTTTGAACGGCAGGCGCTTATTTTTGAATGACCTGCCAATTGGGGAGGAAGAGTAAATATGACAATCATAGGCAATCTCCGGTCAGGTTCCTGCCTTTGGGTAATGATGGCGACTTCATTCATGGGGATGGCTCATGCCCAAACCAGCCAGGATAGCAAGGCGAGCGAGGGCATTGAAGATATTGTCGTCACCGCGACGCGACGGGCCGCAAATATCCAGGATATTGCAATCGCTGTCACCGCGCATAGCGGAGAGAGATTGGCCGAATTAGGTATCAGAAACACGACTGATCTTGCAGCCATGACACCCGGCCTGCAATTTTCTGCGCCAGGAGGCCCCCCGATTGCTGGTCTTATTTCCATTCGAGGCGTTTCTCAGAATGACTTTGCGGGACATATTGAACCTGCCAACGCCTTCTATGTGGATGAAGTATATCAACCCTCTAACGCGACCAGCGTGCAGGAAATGTTTGACATCAGCAGGGTCGAAATTCTCAAAGGGCCGCAGGGAACCCTGTTCGGCCGTAATGCAACTGGCGGCCTTATACATGTCATCACAAATCAGCCTTCGGACTCTCCGGATGGGTTCGTGGATGTCACAATGGGTAGCTATAATCAGGTCCGGCTGGAGGCTGCTGTCAGCGGGCCACTAGGCGATGGCATTTCGGCACGCGTGGCCATTCTCAAGAACAAAGCTGACGGCTATGTAAAAAATGATCTCGGGGCAGATCTTTTGGCAAACGACACTCTTGCGGGGCGCTTTCAGGTTAAGTTTGAGCCCAGCACCGCGCTGACCGTGAATCTTTTCGCCGATTGGTACAAGATCAGGCCTGTGGCAACGGGTGGCGCCATGATCACAGGCGCAGCACCTGATGCCAATGGCTTGGGAGTACCGCTGCCAGCGGGCTCTCCAACCGGGTTCGGTTATACGGATGCGGACGGTGATCCCTATACGGGTTCGTTCAATTTTCCTGGCCGGTTTACGCGAGAAACCTGGACCGTGGGCGGAAAAATCAACCTCGATCTGGG
>JAMHVA010000205.1:0-16979 GCA_035904625.1 Alphaproteobacteria bacterium
TCATCAGCCCGGAAGGCAAAGGCGATAAAGGCATTTCATGGGATGAGGCCAACCAGCGATACAAGCTGGATTCCGCGCTGATCACGGGATATGCGGCATCGAACCTGCCATTCGAGGAACTGGAATTCTGGCCAGCGCTGCAAGCCATTATCAATGATGCCGACCGCAAGCGCCTGCCGCTGGTCGCCGTATGTGCCGGAGCGATGGCTGTGGCCTATCAGACTTACGGCATCAACAAGGAACGCGCCCCGCACAAGCTGCTGGGCAATTACGAATACAAGACCGAGGATGGCCGCAGCCTGCATCTGGCCACGTCGCGTAACAACACTCTGAACTGCCGCCAGCTTTTGAATGCGGTCAGAGAACAGGGTCTGCGGATCGCCGCCCAGACAGACGAAACCCCGCAGCCTGAACCGGGCGTGATTACGGATCACCGGCGGAACTGGATCCTGACACTGGCCCATCTGGAATATGCCTATACCACGTCGGACAATTATCCGGATTTCGAAGGCCAGAACCTGCATATTCTTGAATACCAGTATCTGCGCGACCACAACACCGCGAGCCCCAAATACGACCCCGATCTGGCGGCGCGGGTTCTGCCGCCCGCTCATCTGGAACTGACGGCGGAACAGGTGCGCGCCCGTGAGGATTATGCCGACCGCCTGCTCTCCGGCTGGGTTGCCCGCACATATGCCCATAAGCACGATGTGCATTTTGCCCCGGCAAAACACCAGCAGGGTCAGCCCGCTTACAGGCCGGCGGTTCCGTTCTAAAAGGTTATGTCAATGATCGCCGGGTGGTCGCGCCCGGCGTTTTGATATATATCTGTGATCATGAAAACGATCCGTATTCTTCTGGCGCTGACGGCGCTGTCCCTTCCCCTTTCTCTGGCCGTTTCCCTGCCGCATGTCGCGTTTGCTCAGGCAAAACAGACATCGGCAGCCGTAAAGACAGCGCAGGCTGAAAAGGTTTTTAATGCCGAGAGCTTCACGCTCGCCAACGGCATGCAGGTCGTCGTCATCCCCAATCATCGCGCCCCGGTCGTGACCCATATGATCTGGTACAAGGTGGGTGCCGCGGATGAACCGCGCGGCCTCTCCGGCATGGCGCATTATCTTGAACATCTGCTATTCAAAGGCACGCCGACGCTGGCCCCTGGCGAATATTCGCGGCGTGTGCGGGGATTGGGCGGCAATGACAATGCCTTCACAAATAACGATTTCACGGCCTTCCATGCCAGCTTCGCGGTTGAGCATCTGGAAACCATCATGACGATGGAAGCCGACCGGATGATGAACACCACCCCGCCGGAAAGCGACTTCCTGTCTGAACGGAATGTCGTTCTGGAAGAACGCCGCCAACGCACCGAGAACGATCCACGCGGATATTTCACCGAACAGCTCAAAGCCCTTTTGTTTGTGAACCATCCTTACGCCAATCCGGTGATCGGGTGGCAAGCCGAGGTTGAAGCGCTGACATGGAAAGAGATCGAACCTTTTTATAAAGCGCATTACGGGCCCAATAACGCCATCGTTGTGGTTTCCGGCGATATCACCGCCGCGCAATTCAAACCATTGGCCGAGAAAATTTACGGTCCCCTGAAACCGATCGCGCTTGAAAAACGCATCTGGACCCGCGTGCCGCCAATGATCGCGCGCCCCCGTCTGGAACTGCGCCATACCAGCATTCGCCAACCCGTGTTCATGCGCGCCTATCGCCTGCCCGCGCTGACGCAGAATCGCGACGACCATTACGCCCTGAGCATTCTGGGCGAAATTCTCGACGGCGGGGCGACCACGCGCCTTTACAAATCGCTGGTCGTCGATCAGAAGCTGGCGACGGGTGTCAATTTCTCCTATGACGGCACCGCCATTTCCGACAGCCTGTCATGGATATCGGCAACACCGGCTGACGGTGTATCGCTGGAAAAACTGGAAAAGGCCATTGATGAAGAATTGAAGAAGATCGTCAATGACGGTGTTACCGAAACCGAACTGGAAGACGCGCGCCAGCGGATACAGGATTCATCGGCCTTCGCACGCGACAGCCTGATGGGACCGGCGATGATCGTCGGCCAGATTCTGGCGACCGGCGGTACGCTGGATGACGCCGAATACTGGCCGCAGCATATCGAAAGCGTCACCCGCGCGCAGATACAGGATGTCGCCAAACGTTACCTGAACCCCGATGACATTCAAATGCGCCCGTATGTCACTGGCTATCTGCTGCCGGACGTCAAAGTGACCGAAATCCTGAAAGGCCAACAGCCATGAAACTGATCCTGTGCTGCACTCTTATTACTGCCCTGTTCGTGTCCCCGGCTTTCGCGCAAGACACGAAGAAAACGGAACGGGTTCTCGATATTCAGGAAGTCGTCAGTGAAAGCGGCATCAAGGCATGGCTGGTCGAAGATCACAGCCTGCCGATCATCGCGATGGAATTTGCCTTTCAGGAGGCCGGAAGCGCCCGCGACCCCAAAGACAAGCAGGGTCTGGCCCGCATGGCATCCAACACCATGGATGAAGGCGCAGGAGACCTTGACAGTCAGGCCTTTCAAAAGACCCTGACCGATCTTTCCATCAGCCTGTCCTTTTCCGCCGGACGGGATGATTTTAGCGGCTCGCTGAAAGCGCTGACCCGTCATAAGGACAAGGCGTTTGAGCTGATGCATCTGGCGCTGGCCCGCCCGCGTTTCGATCAAGAAGCCGTCAGCCGCATGCGCGATGCCAACATCGCCCGGGTCAAATCATCGATGGCCGAGCCCGACTGGATGGCCGCGCGCCTGCTGAACGACCGCGCCTATGCGGGGCATGAATATGCGCTGAACAGCGGCGGCACGCTTACGTCTCTGACGGCCATCACGCGCGAAGATCTGGAAAACTTTGCCAAGACCAACCTGACGCGTGACCGTCTGGTGATTGGCGTCGCCGGTGACATGACAGCGGCCGAGTTGAAAACCACGATGGATAAAATCTTCAGCGGCCTGCCGGCGTCCGCCACCGCCCAGCCGCTATCCGATCTGGATATCGATGGAAAAAACGCTGTCGTTCTGTATGAACAGGATATCCCGCAGACGATCATCGAGATCATGATGCCGGGCATGCGCCGCACCGATCCTGATTTCTTTGCCGCGCAGATTATGAATTTCACACTCGGCGGTTCTGGTTTTGGTTCGCGCCTCACCGAAGAAATTCGTGAGAAACGCGGTCTGACGTACGGCATTCAGTCGTCATTGCAGGAAATGGATCATACCACCGGATACGGCATATCGCTTTCGACCGAGAACAAGAATGCGGGCGAGGCATTGCGCCTGATTCAGGCTGAAATGAAAAAGATCAGCGACGCCGCGATCACGGATGACGAACTGAAGGCCGCGCAATCCTACATGATCGGCTCGCTGCCGCTGGCCTTCACTTCCACCGAAGCGATCGCCAGCACCCTTGCGGGTTTGCAGAAAAACGATCGCCCGATTGACTATCTGGACCAGCTGCCGAATCACCTGAATGCCGTGACCAAGGCGGATGTGCAACGCGCCGCCCGGCGCCTGCTGCAGCCGCAAAAAAGCCTGACCATTCTGGTCGGCAAGCCGGTCGGCGTGACCGCAACCGAAACCGCCACCACCCTGCCGAACGTCGAATAACCTTTTTATATCAAATAGTTGCCCTGTAAATGCAGAGAACGGGCCAGGTTACCGCCCCGCGGGCGGCAGGCGACGAAAATCGTTTTTTCCCATATACTTACGTCCGAATCAGGGTCACCAAAATTCATAAAATTTTATCTAAATTCGAGATACTCTGTAACGAGGAACAAAGAACGGTTCCTGCCAGAAAAGGGCTAACGCGTGAGTTTCAATATGTCGCCATCGACACCGGATGCTTCCAGTGGTCTTGAAAAGATCACCCAGCGCGAACTTGATGATATTATCAAGAAGCACACGACATTTCTGAAGGGCATTCGCGGCGGGGCGCGGGCCGTAATGAAGTTCAAGGACCTGTCCCATCTCGATTTTCGCGGCTGCAATCTGTCGCAAGGCGACTTTACCGGATCAGTGTTGAACAGCGCTAATCTCTCAAGCGGTATCTTCAAGGGCGTATCCTTCTTCGCCTGCGATCTGCGCAATGCCAATCTGGAACGCGCCGATTTTTCGCGCGCCGATTTCCGCGGCGCTTATGTCGCCGGGGCCAACCTGACCGGGGCCGACCTCAAGAGCGCCGACATGCGCGAAGGTCGCCTGATGGAACGCGACGACAAGGGCCAGATGGTCGATATGGAACGTCCCGGCGTTCCCGCAGACAAAACGCACAAAACCATTTTCACAGGCGCCAAGCTTTCAGAAACCAACATGTCGGGCGCGCGCGCGTCCGCCGCCGATTTCTCTGACGCCGATCTTTCAGGCGTCACGGTTCAGGATGCCGATTTCAGCGGCGCCAATCTGGAAGGCGCCAACCTGACCAACGCCGATTTCACCGGTACGGACTTAAGCAACAGCAACCTGCGTTCATCGATCATGAGCGGCACGGTGATGCAGCAGACGGAGACCGGCGGCGCCAACCTGCGCGAAGCAATCACCGATGATGCGATGGGCACCAAGATCGAAGAGCTGGGAAAATCGCTTGATGAATTGCTGGAACAACATACTGCCTGGGTGGCCACCGCCGGGACACAAGGCCGCCGTCTGGATTTAAGCGGCTTCGACTTACGGAATGTACGCGATATCCGAAATTATTCACTAACCGCGATCAAGGCCATCGGCGCGAATTTCCTGCGCCAGAATCTTGAAAGCATCGAAATGCAAAGCGCGCTGCTGGACCGGGCCGATATGCGCGATGCGGTCATGCGCCGGGCCGATCTGCGCGGCTCGTCGATGAAGAACGCGATGCTCGCCCGCAGCGATCTGTCGGAAGCCAATCTGTCACCGCTGCATTTTACCAACGAAGACGGCACCAAATGGCTGCAACGCACGAATATCAGCGGCGCCAACCTGCGTTACGCCGTGCTGCGCGGCACGAACCTGACCGATGCCATCCTGATGGGCGTCGATCTGTCTTACGCCATCCTGATCGATTGCGATCTGCGCCGGGCCGACCTGACCGGGGCCATTCTGGATGGTGCTGACCTCAGCGGTGCCTTGCTGACCGGCGCGATCATGGATGCGCGTTATCGCAAATAATAGACTGATATCCCCGCTTTTCCGGGCCTTTTCCACGACGAAAGCTGACAAATAGCCGGCAGGGGACTACGTTCTTTCCATGCGCATACGTCATTTGCCAGACATACTGGTCAACCAGATCGCCGCCGGTGAAGTCATCGAACGGCCCGCCGCCGCCGTGCGCGAACTGGTGGAAAACGCCATCGACGCGGGCAGCACGCGGATCAGCGTCGATATCCGCGAGGGCGGCAAAAGCCTGATCCGCATCGTCGATGATGGTTGCGGCATGACGCGGGAAGAGCTGGTGGCCGCGCTTGACCGCCATGCCACATCAAAACTGCCCGATGACGACCTGCTGAATATCCAGCATCTGGGTTTCCGGGGCGAGGCCCTGCCCTCTATCGCTGCCGTCAGCCGCATGACCATCCGCACGCGCATGGCTGAGAATGATGGCTGGGAAATACGCGTCGAAGGCGGGCATAAGAATGATCCTGTTCCGGCATCGCATCATCAAGGCACATGGATCGAAGTCCGCGACCTGTTTTATGCAACGCCGGCACGCCTGAAATTCCTGAAAACCGACCGCAGCGAATATGACGCGGTCAAGGATACGCTGCAACGCCTGAGCATGGCGTTCCCGCATGTCGGGATCCGTCTTGAGAATGACGGCCAGAGCGTCTTTTCCTATGCTCCGTCACTGCAACCCGATATCAACGAAGCCCGGCGTGAACGTCTGGCGTCCGTGCTGGGCCGCGATTTTGCCGATAACGCGATGCTTATTCATGCCGAACGTGACGGCGTGCGCCTGACGGGGCTGGCCGCCCTTCCCACCTTCAGCCGCGGCACATCGACGCATCAGTATCTGTTCGTCAATGGCCGCCCGGTGCGCGACAAGCTGCTGCACGGTGCCGTACGCGGGGCTTACGCCGATGTTCTGGCCCGCGACCGCCACCCGGTCGTGGCGCTGTATGTCGATCTGCCCGCCACGGAGGTGGATATGAACGTCCATCCGGCCAAGGCAGAGGTGCGTTTTCGTGACAGCGGTCTGATCCGCGGCCTGATCGTCGGGGCGCTGAAACATGCCCTGCATGAACATGGCCAATCGACAGCGACAACCGTATCATTGCATGCCTTGCATACGCTGCAATCGAATCAGCCATCCGCATGGATGGAACGACCATCCAGCGGGCATTCAGCGACGCACTATTACAGCGCCCCGTCATACGGCAGCGCCGCCGGACTGGCGGAGAAAGTGACATCCTTTTATGAGCCACTGATGGCCGTGGCACCGTCGGTACGGGCGGAATTCGTGCCTGAGACTATGCCGGCGGTGTCCCACCCGCTGGGCGCGGCGCGGGCGCAGGTCCATGAAAATTACATCATCGCGCAGGCTGATGACGGGCTGGTGGTGGTCGATCAGCATGCCGCGCATGAACGTCTGGTTTATGAGCGCCTGAAATCGCAGATGGGTGATACAGGCGTGATCCGGCAGGGTCTGCTGACGCCCGAAGTCATCGATCTGGATGAAAGCGATGCGCGCCGCCTGCTGGAGAATAGCGACGAACTGGCACGTCTGGGCCTGGAAATCGAACCCTTCGGCAAGGATGCTGTCGCGGTGCGCAGCATTCCGGCCTTGCTGGGGCAGAAGGCCGACATACACGCCCTTGTCCGTGATTTGTGTGACGAACTGGTCGAACATGGCAGCGTTCAAGGGCTGGCCGATCGGATCAACCATGTTCTGGCCACCATGGCCTGCCACGGATCTGTACGATCTGGCCGACGCCTGAATATCGATGAAATGAATGCCCTGCTGCGCCAGATGGAAGCAACGCCGCTTTCGGGTCAGTGTAACCATGGCCGCCCGACATGGGTGAAGTTGCAGCTTTCAGATATTGAAAAACTTTTTGGCAGACGGTGACCGCGCAACATGGATTGGACAAAACGTAAAATTTTGGCGGTTTATATCCTGTTCGGGGTTGGCGCGGTGTTAATGACATTTCCTACCCCGGTCGGCTTTTTCCCATTAATCATCGCCTTGCTGATCGGATGGGTTTTCCGCTTTGGCAAAGATCATGACAGCCTCATCTATCAGCATATGATTTATATCTCGCGCACATTCTGGATGTGGTCGGCGCTCTTGACCATAACAACAGCAGTGGCCGGGGCAGCCGTTATCACAGTTGCCGATAACAGCATCTATGACCGCATCTTAGACGATATGCGTAATGGTATCATGTATTCAAACATCATGATGGTTGATGCCTTAAAAACTTATATCATGGACAATCTGCCAATCATGATTGTTGCCGCAACTTTCTGTATCGTGCCCATGATTGGATATATCGGCTATCGCCTCTATCACGGCATCTCGCATCTGATGAAAGATAAGCCGTTGCCGAAACCCAAGGGGTGGTTCTGAACCCCCTGCGTTAAAGCGCCTTGAGGAATGCCTGCGCGGCGTCCAGATCGCGTTTGGCGCTTGCTATCGAAGCATTCGTTTGCGGCGCGCGGCCATAGAATTCCTCATCGTATATATCGGCTTTATGATCTTCCTCGACATACAGCGCTTTCAGGCAATCATCCGCGGTACAGGCCCCTTCAACAAAGGCCAGCCCCAGAACCAGAGATCCGGTCAGGCCGGTGACAAGCTGCAATATATTGAACGGCCACAGCGGCATCGATGTGACGGCATCCCTGACCTTAACATGAGCGTCCTGCGGTTGACGCAACGCTGCCAAACCATTGGTAACGGGTAAAGCCACGCCAAAGCGCTTTTCAAACCATGCCAGACCGGGATCGCGGGCGGCCTGCTCCCTGTCAACCAGTTCCGGCGGCTCGCTGGCGCGGTAACACAAAAGATCGGTATCGAGATAAGCCAGAACCGGCGCCTCCATGGCGGCCCTGTCTTTAGCAATACGGTCCAGCCCCGTCACCAGTATCTGCGTCACCGGCATGGAGTCCGGAAAAATCTGATCGGTCTGCGCAGCCCATTCTGCTGCGGCGAGGTCCGCCAGCGCCGCTGTCGGCGCGTGCAGCACCGTGCCTGAAGGGGTTTTGACCGGCTTGCCGTCAAGCTCCACGACCCATCCGTCCTGCGCGGCGCGGGTGGATACCACCTTGTAAAATCGTTTCATCGCGCTTCAGGCCCTTTGGTATTCAGATCGGCATTCAAATATTTATGGCAGGGGTGTTTTTCATTCAGTCCCAGATCGGTCAGGCTGACTGCAAAAAAGACCGGGTTGATGGTGCCCAGAAACAGCCCCCCCAGCTTCTTGCCAATCGACAAACGGTCCGGCGTGATGCGGGGGGATGCGATATCACCCTTCACCTTCACGGCGACACCGCCATCCAGAATCGAGATTTCCTTTGGCTTGGGTTTCAATGTCAGGTCCAGCGCCATCTTGGCGATATCGACGCTGCCTTCTCCCGTCACTGTCAGATCTTTCAGGTCCATGAACAATGTCTGCGTTGTGGCCTTGTTTCCCTCGATATTGAAATCAGCCACCATGCAATTCATCACCATGTCGTCAGACGATGACAGCGACGGTAACATCGCTGTCAAAAGACCCGTGCCCCAGTACATAATATTTTTCTGGTTGAATGTGCCTGCACCGGCGATCGTGACCACTTCGCCCTTCCTATTGCGCGCAAGATCATCAAAACTTTGACCCTCTGAACGGATATCCCAATGCGTACTGGCCTGGCCGGTGGCATTGGCCTGCAAGCGCGCATAATCCCAGTCCGCGATTTTTCCGGCGCTTTTCAGGAACGGCTCCTTGCCGGTGGCATCAATCAGGACGCTGCCCTGAACCGTGCCGCCGCCTAATTCGCCGCTGATATCCGAAAGCTTCAGCAGATAGGGATCGATCTGCAGGTGCCCCGCCAGCATCCCCCATGACCTGTCAGCGTCTGAAAGCGCATTTACCCGCACATCGAGGTCATATTTATGTGTGCCGAAATGGATATTCTTGCGTTCCTGCTCCAGACCCAGAACGCGTCTGACCAGTTGATAGGAAGAGACCGTATTCCGGTAGTCGGTTACATCCAGCTTTTCGAACGTGAGCGCACCATTCACCGTGTCGTCGGCAACAACAAGGTCAGCAACGGCAACGCTGGACCCGGTTTTGATCTCCGAAACAACGGACAAGCCGGAAAGCTGCCGTTCCATCGTCACATGGCCTGAAAATTCCTGCTTGTCGGCCACCAGTTTCGTCAGGCGCATCGTGACAGCGCGGCTGCCGACGCCCTCCAGAAAGCCTTCGATTTTCAAAGGCCCCAGCGATACCGACAAAGCGGAGTCATCCTGCAGCTGGAATACGATGCGGCCCTGCCTTGTCTTGTACGCCTGAATGGCGTACGACACGGTTAAGGACTCGGCGCCGTATGTGCCGCTGCCCCGGATGAAAAAGTCTTCGCCGTCCTGAACCACCTTGAGAAAATCGAGATCGACCGCATGGGGAAGCCATATGCCCGCATCCAGATGGACATTCTGCACATCAAGCTCAAGGAAGCGGCGGCGTGAGAAAAACATATCCCAGAAACTCATCGCAATCGTGCCGGAACCGATGCGACCGACTTCCTGCCCTGCGTCATAGATATCATTCGCGGTCTTGATCTGCGGATAGACCTCGTCCTTGCCCTCGTCTTCACCGTCTGCGGCATCCTGCGGCTTCAGGACGGCCCTGGAGAATGACAGGCGGTCAAATGACAGCCGCGTGGTCGGGAAGAATGCCATATCATGCAGCGTGCCGATCTCGGCTATATATCCGCTGCTCTCAGTCAGGTAATCCTGAACACCCAGCCGCAAGGCCTCGCCCTTGCCACCCAGATGGGACAGGATCGTCAGGCTGATGGCTGTCATGATCGCCAGAACGATAACGATCCTGAAAAACAGCCGGATCAGGCGGCTCCGCCTTGTCCGTTCCTTTTTCTTCTTCTCTTCGTAGAAAAGCACCATGATCGCATCTCCCGGCCCGCTTTACGGATGCGCCATTATAGCGGCGCAGGCAGGGTGATGAAAGTGCAAAGCAGCTACAGGTCTATGTCGGAAAACGGGTCGGATTTGTCGTTGACGTTGAAATTGAAGGCTTTCCACGTCTTGCGCAGATCATCCGGCAGCGGAGCGGTAATATCGACCATTTTCCCCGTCACCGGATGGGGGAACATCACACGGCGGGCATGCAGATGGAGGCGCCCGTGCAGGCCCATATCGTCAAAATCGCTGACATCGCCGCCGTATTTTTCGTCACCCAGTATCGGGCAACCCAGCCCGGACGATGCATGCACGCGGATCTGGTGCGTCCGGCCCGTGCGCGGCCAGAACGCCGCGAAAGCCGCCTTGCGCCCGGCACGGTCAAGAATGGAAAATTCGGTGGTGGCTTTCTTGCCATCGATTTCATCGACCACCATCATGTCCTTCTGCGGGCCCTCGCCCTTGGCCAGCGCCATGCGGACCGTGCCGTTCGATACTTCCGGGACCGGCACGACAATCGCCCAGTAATATTTGCGGATATCGCGGCCCGAGAACATGCGCCCCATGGCCTGCGCCATCTTGAGCGAGCGCGCCACCAGCAAGATGCCCGAGGTATCGCGGTCAAGCCGGTGAACCAGACGCGGCTTGACGCCTTTCTTGCTGGTCAGCACATCCAGCATCCCGTCAATATGGCGCCGGATGCCCGAGCCGCCCTGCACGGGCAGGCCATAAGGCTTGTTCAGGGCCATCAGGTCGCCGTCATCATAAATGATCATCGATTCCAGATATTTGCGGTCGCCTTCATCCGGAACGAACTGGTTGCCTGTCTTGTTCCCGGATTTCACATCGAACGGCGGCACGCGCACGGTCTGACCGGACTCCAGCCTTGTTTCCGCCTTGGCACGCTTGCCGTTCACACGGACCTGTCCCGTGCGCATCATCTTCTGCAGCAGCGCATAGGGGACACCGGGCATGACCTTCTTCAGCCAGCGATCAAGGCGCTGGCCGTCATCATCATCGGCTACTGTCAGTTGCTGTACGTCGCTCATGCCGGCACCATCCTGACCAGCATCATACCCGCCACAAGGCCGCCAAGCGAGAGAATAACAGACCCCAGAATATAGGAGACCGCCTCGATCAGCTGCCCCCGTTGCAGCAGGAGCACGGAATCAAGGGAAAATGCCGAGAAGGTGGTAAACCCGCCCAGAACCCCCACGGTGAGAAACAGCCGCAACGTCTGCGACGCGTCCCAGAACAGCGCAAAAGCGCCGACGAACACGCCCATGATGAATGAACCCAGAATATTGACGGCCAGCGTTCCCCACGGAAAATCCGCCCCCAGAGCCTGCAAGGCGATCTGATTCACGGCATGACGCAGAGTCGCACCCAAAGCGCCACCCGCCGCCACGGCAATCCACTGTATCATGGCACACCCATTCCTTTGCTGTTATAGGACGCCGGTGGATTCTGCTCCTTGGGCATCTGCGCGCGCATGCGTTCCATCTCGCCGGGCGGGACATTCTGCGCGGCACAGGACGACAGGGCTATGAGAGATATAAGAACGGAAACCAGTTTCATAGTTGGTAATATAATACAGTTTTGTTGCTGTTTCCTGCGTTTTCTATCAGGGATAAATCCCACCCGGTGCGCCGGGCCGGACTAAACAGAAAGACACTGGCGTTCGGAATGCCGCGTATATGACGGTCAAAAGCATGACCGAATGCGGTAAATAAACCGCCATGCGCCACAAACATCGGCAAGTCGTGCCGATTCATCCATTTTGCCATCGCACTCATCACCCGGTGAGAGAACGCAGGCATACCCTCGCCGTCCGTTGGCTTCACCCACCAGATTTCATGGCCGTATTGTTCACGAATGCGCTGCTTTGATACACCCTGATAGGAACCATAATATTGCTCGCCCAGATGGCGGTCGATGGTCAGGGCGCAATCCATGCCCTTGTGGATCAGCTTCGCCGTTTCCCGCGCCCGTACTAGCGCGCTTGCCACAATGACAGACGGTTGCGCGTCAAGCCGCGACACGATCCCGGCGGCGTTGTGCGCCTGATCCCAGCCCAGCCGCGTCAGGCGGGTATCCATCCGGCCCGATGGATATTCGAACCTGTTGGCGAAGCTTTCGCCATGACGGACCAGATAGAACGGCTTTCGCGGGAAGGATTTCATATTACAACGCCTGCCATTTCCCCAGCATGCGGATCATCCGTTCATCACTGCGGCAGACCTCAATCGCTTCGTCATAAGCGCACCATTTCATGTCCAGCGATTCCGGGCTGACGACGAAATTGTCATGACCCGCCTGCAACAGATAGCAAATATCGAAATGCTCGTGCGCGGGTTCGCCTTTCTTCGGATTTTCCGGGATGGCATGTATATCGACATCAAAAATGCCATCGAAAAGCAGACGGATATCATCGATTCCGGTTTCTTCCTGCGTTTCGCGCAACGCCACGCTCAATATATCCTCTTCGCCGTCGGCATGCCCGCCGAAACAGATCCAGATATTCAGAAACTTGTGATGGTTCAACAAAACACGCTGTCCGTCGGCGCTCACCAGCATTCCCGACCCCGTTACATGACCCGCGAGATGCGTGCGGAAGAAACAATCATCCACAGTCTCAATGAACGAGACCATACGGTCCCGTGATGAAGACTCGCGTTCATGACAGGGCTTATGCCGCTGCAACGCCGCGATAAGCTGATGACGGTCAGCCATTTTTCCTGTCCCGCAGTTTGTTCCAGTAATCAAGGCGCTTTTGTATCTCGCGTTCAAAACCGCGCTCGACAGGGTTATAAAACTGGCGGCGGCCCAGACCTTCGGGGAAGTAATCCTGGCCTGAGAATCCTTCCGGCGTGTCGTGATCGTATTCATAGCCCTTGCTATAGCCGATGTCCTTCATCATCTTGGTCGGTGCGTTGAGGATATGCATCGGCGGCATCAAGGAACCGGTTTCCTGCGCGGTGCGGCGGGCCTCATTATAAGCCATATAAGTAGCGTTTGATTTGGGCGCGGTCGCCACATAGATCAACGCCTGCGCGATGGTCAGCTCACCTTCCGGGCTGCCCAGCCGTTCATAGGTTTCCCATGCCTGCAGGGCGATTCCCAACGCCTGCGGGTCGGCCAGCCCGATGTCTTCGGAGGCCATGCGCACGATACGGCGCGCGATGAAACGTGGATCCTCGCCGCCGTTCAGCATGCGGCAAAACCAGTAGAGCGCCGCATCCACATCCGAGCCCCGCACCGATTTATGCAGGGCGGATATCAGGTTGTAGTGCCCCTCGTCAGCCTTGTCATAGAGGGGGGCACGACGATTGACCAGAGCCGTCAACGCGGCAACATCCAGCTCAATATCCTGATTCAAAACCTGTTCTGCCATCGTCAATGCATAACGGCCATCCCCGTCGGCCATTGCTTTCAATGACTCACGCGCATCTCTGGTCAATGGAAGAGGCTTGCCTTCTTCATCTTCCGCACGCTGCAGCAGCATTTCAATCGCCGCATCATCCAGACGCTTCAGCACGACCACCTGCGCCCGCGACATCAAGGCGGCATTCAGCTCAAACGACGGGTTTTCCGTTGTCGCGCCGATCAGGATAATCGTACCGTCCTCGACCACCGGCAGGAACGCATCCTGCTGGGATTTGTTGAAGCGATGAATTTCATCAACGAATAAAAGTGTTCCCCGACCCTGACTGCGGCGCAGCCGGGCGGAATCAAAAACCTTGCGCAGGTCGGCCACGCCGGAAAAAATCGCCGATATCTGTTCGAAATGAAGATCAGTGTGGTCGGCCAGAATGCGCGCCAATGTGGTCTTGCCGCATCCCGGCGGCCCCCACAGAATGATCGACGACATTTTGCGCTGATCGACCATCCGGCGCAGAACACCGCCCCCGCCTTTTTCACCTCGGCTCGTCAGGTGGTCCTGCCCCACCACATCATCGATCACGCGCGGACGCAGCCGGTCCGCCAGCGGACGCGGCATATCGTCGTTTGTAATGTCTTTGGCGAACAAGTCAGGCATGGATTGTATATAGAACAATCCATGAACAAAGGCAATCACGCCCTAGCGAATGGCGATCTGCTGAATCTGCCCGTTGCGACTGAAGACAAGGCTGAGCATCGCCATGCGCATCATCAGTGTCTTTTTCAGCATCGCCACATCCGTAATATCGCGGTTGTTGATATTCAGGATGATATCGCCCTTGCGCAGCAGGCGTGCGCCATAGCCGGACTGGCCGTCGGTTCCGGTGACGATGACGCCCCTGATATCCTGATCGGTGATCCCCAGTTCATAGGCAACCGCCGGGTTGATGTTGGCAACACGCACCCCTTGGAATATTCCCGTATCGATTGTGGTTTCATCGCGGGCGGGGGTGTCAGGCGGCTGCACGGCCTTCACTTGAGCCTTGATTTCCTTGCCCTTGCGCAGAATGCCGATATCAGCCGTATCGCCGATTTTTAGGGTCGCCATGCGGAATTTCATTTCCGCCGGATCGCGAATGACATGCCCGTTCAGCGAGGTGATGACATCGCCGACCTTGATCCCCGCCTTGGTCAGCGGGCTGGATTTATGCAGACCCGAAATCAGCGCCCCGGTCGGCTTTTCCATGCCCAGACTTTCGGCAATATCCGATGTCACGGCTTCCGACGAAACACCTAGCCATGGCCGCACCACGCCCTTGCCGCCACCCGCCTCGGCGGCGATGATCGACTGCACCATTTCGGACGGAATCGCGAAACCGATGCCGAGGGAACCACCGGATTTTGAGAAAATCGCCGTATTGATACCGATCACCCGGCCATCCATGGCGACAAGCGGCCCGCCCGAATTGCCGGGATTGATCGCCGCATCGGTCTGGATGAAGAAGTTATAGTCGTTGATATCAAGGGACGAACGCGCCAGCGCCGACACGATGCCGCTGGTCACCGTCTGACCGACGCCAAACGGGTTGCCAATCGCCAGCACCAGATCACCCACCTGCAGTTCTTCGCTCGGGCGCAGCTCCGCATAGGGAAGTTTGCCGCGGGCATCCTGAATGCGCAGAAGCGCGATATCGGAAGGCTCATCAGAAAGGGAAATGCGCGCCGGGAATTCGCGCCCGTCAGCCAGAATGACCTTGATCTCTTCCGCGCCCTTCACAACGTGGGCGTTCGTTATCACAAGGCCGTCTTCGCTGATAATCACACCAGACCCCAGCGCGCCTTCGACCTGTTCCTTACGCAGCCCGCCACTCATGCCGCCGGGCGCGTTGCCGAAAAACTGCTGGAAGAACGGATCGTTCATAAACGGATGGCCGTAACTGCGGACGACGGTGCGGGTCGTATAGATATTGACGACCGCCGGAGCGGCTTTCTTGACCACCGGCGCATAAGACAGCTGGATCTCGGCGCGACTGGCCGGGACCGTCTGGGCGCTGGCCGGCGCCGTCATCGCCAGAAGGAACATCACGGGCAAAATCGTCCGGAGTGCGTTCATCATGGGTTTAAGCCTCTTGTTATGTATCAGCGCATTCAATATAGGGTGGCAAGATGGCAAAATGAAGGTTCCGCAAGCGGCCTTTTTCAGGGTGAGCGTTCGACTTCCGTAAATTTATAAGGCCGCCGCCATGGAGAGAACCAGCTGTGATTTTCCAGCATGGGCAGGTTCGTGCCAAAATACCGGTTCACTGTCATGCGAACTGTGTTTACGGGGTTTATATCAGGCTGGAAACCCGTATAATTTCCATCAGAATAATAGACAGCATTGATAATACCGAAAATTTCCGCCGGATCGCTTTTCTCCAGGCTGTCAAAATTCTTCTTCAGGCGCGAACCATGATCGCCCTGAATGATGATGATCTTTGGCCGAGCAGAGGATTGCGCCAGTCCCGTGTCAATGAAATCGGTCAGGAAATAATTGGCTGCCCGTACCTGATCGGCATATCCCTGCTTGTAATAGTCGTTCCATCCCCCTTCATATAAATGGGTATGGCCATTGTAAGAACCATCTTTGTAGCTGAACTCATCAAGGTTTCCGGAAACATTGAAATTGCCTTTGCTGTCAAAAACAAAGGGCGGGTGCGGCAGCAGAATATGCGCATAGATGAAACGCGGCTTGTCATGATTCTTGATTTCAGCGTTCTGCTTAAGAAATTCGTATTCATCAGAAATATTCCGGTGATGCTTCCGATGCGGGTTCAGAAACAGACGCTCACGCCCGAAGGCCATATCAAGGAATCCATAAACCGGCATTCTGTTGATCAGGATATCCAGAGCCGATAGATCGAAATCATGGGCACGGATATCGTGTTCCTGATGGTCGGGATCGATATCGAGATCATAGCCCGTCGATGCCATTCTGATATCATAGCCGTTCGCCATCAAAAACTCGACCAGACGAGGTCGCATGAAATGATCGATTGCCGGGCGACGATCCGAGAAGTCACTATGCGGCAAGACGATATCGCTCTGGATGTAATCAAGATTCAGTGTCGATGCGATCGATAGCATCGTCTGCGAATAGGAAGAATGACTATCTTCTGCGACATAGAATCCCTTGTCACGAAGATACCCGATAAAAGGCGTATTATCTATGCCAAAAAGGCGTTGCAGCGTATCCGCTGAGGCATAGGCATCCTGTACGATAAAATAGATATCCGGTGCTGTTGCCGGATCGACACGTGCCTGATCCAAAATATCCGCCTTCGGCGGAATTGCAGTGAGGTCGTAGATGTTCTTGGTCATATGAACGGATGACTTCACAACATTCAGGCAGAGGAAGATTGCCATATACAACATAAGCGCCGAACGAAAGATTTCACGCAATCTTGGAGCGCGCACAAGTAGCACAATTCCCCC
>JAMHVA010000206.1:0-1730 GCA_035904625.1 Alphaproteobacteria bacterium
GGCGATGATCTTCGGGATCGTGGTCGGAACCTATTCGTCGATCTATGTCGCAGCATCGCTGCTCCTGTACCTGCCATTCGGTGACGATGCGAAGCGCACCGATGCGGAAGCGGTTGCGGAGCCTGCGGAAACGGCCGCGTAATGGATGTCACCCCGCTGATTCCACCGGATCAGAAGGTCATCCAATCCTACGCGGGCGGGCGTTTCCGCATCAGCGGCGAAATTTTCACCACACCCATCATCGTCGGGGCCGGATTTGTGCGCCCATGGGACGGACTGTCCGGCGCGGCCTTGCCTGAGGCTGCACAGTTTGCGTTTCTCGCTGGCGAGATCGATGTTCTATTGATCGGGGCCGGAGCGACCACCCCGCTGGTGCCGCCAGCGGTTCGCGCCGCGTTCAAGGCGCAGGGCCTGCAGGTTGAAGTGATGGATACGGGAGCTGCGTGCCGGACGTTCAATGTGCTCTCAGCCGAAGGCCGCCGTGTTGCGGCGGCGTTGATGCCTGTTTAGCATTCACCACAGCGTAAAATGCATTTCAATTTTCTAGCGTGATTAGTTGAGCGCCGCTTTTTTGCTCTCAGCCGCAAGGTCGATGGCGTAAAGCATGTCGGTGATGGCCTGAATGGTGCCTTTTTCGTGGGTCCAGACATAATTTGAACATTCAATAAAGCCAGCCCCGGCGCGGACATAGTGAGCGGTCGTATCATTGGTGATGCTGCCGGTTGCGACGCACGGGTGTTCGCTTTGGCCAGCCCACCAGCCGATGTGTGCAGGATCGGCGAGGATAACATAGTCGATATCGAGGGCGAGGGCGGCTTCGGCTTCAGTGCGTCCCAGTTCACAGGACAGACCGATGATTTTTTCATCGCCCAGAATCCGGCGGGCTTCTGCTATCTGCGAGGAATCGGTCAGGAGCACGCCGTCGGCCCCAAGATCCTGCGCGAGTTGCGCCGGGCTGCGCAGGATGGCGACCAGCCCCTGGGCCTGAATCAGTTGTACCAGCGTCGCGGTCAGGTCATCAGCAGCGCCCGAGGGATCGATCTCGAAGGCATGCATGTTCTGCTCGTATGCCGAACGGTTGATGACGAAGGCCGCCTGACGGATAAAGCGGAGCGCGTCTTCGGTCGGCATGCTGGCCGCAAGCTTCAGATAAAGCCCGCAGGGCGGGGCGGTGTCTTTGGTCATTTAAAGTATCTCTTATGCGCTTTTCAGGCCGCGCTCAATCGCGGCAGCAATACGGTCGAAGCCTTCCTGTTCATCAGGGGTAGGCCGGTTGGCATCGAACGCCGTTTTAATCAGGTGCAGGGCGTTCGTCCAGTGGGCAGGATCGCTTTTCGCGCCGAATTCAAGTGTGCGCTCAATAAAAGTCGGATCTGGCGCGCGCCCGCCACGGATCAGGCCGGAAAAGACGATGATGTCCTTCACCGCTTTATCAGCGAGCACATTGCCAGCTTCATCGGCCCAGAGGTGGCGCTGAACATCGTCGTTTTCGAATTGCAGATCGGACATGGATATCTCACGGGTTAGAAAAATCCCGGCCAGTGAAGCCGGGATTTTGTAATTTACGCGGCCAGTTTGACCGGGCCTTTTTCCAAAAGCTGTTCGACGTACTCCCAGTTGATGAGATTGTCGACGAAGGCTTCGAGGTATTTTGGACGGGCGTTGCGGTAATCGATATAATAGCTGTGTTCCCAGACATCGACGCCGAGGAGCGGGGTCTTGTTCTGAAC
>JAMHVA010000207.1:0-1974 GCA_035904625.1 Alphaproteobacteria bacterium
AAAGCCGTAGGTCCGCGTGAAATCAATCCGGTTCTGGAACCGGCATCGAAAATGATTATCGTGGATAAAGGGGCGGGGCCGGACTCGAGCGAAGCGCTTCTGGTCGCGGCCAACAGGGCCCTGAAGCTTAAGCGTTATGATTCTGCGCTGGAACTGTTTGACCAGTTGTACGCCAAGAACAAGCGTGATGCGCGTATCATCATGGGGCGCGCGATTGCGCAGCAGAATATGGGGCTGACCGAGTCTGCCATCCAGAGCTACGAAGAAGTTTTGAAGCTGAAACCGGATAATAAGGAAGCGCTCGTCAATATGATGGGCCTGATCAGGGCGCAATATCCTGAGGTGGCCTTGCGTCGCTTGCTTGAACTCTATGCGCGTAATCCGAACGACGCTGGCATCGCTGCGCAAATCGGCATTACAAACGCTGACCTGGGGCATTATGATGATGCTCTTCGATATCTCGGTATTGATTCTACACTGGACCCGACAAACGCGCAGCACCTCTTCAACATGGGGATTGCCGCTGATCGCAGCGGTAAGCGGGCTGACGCTATTCGTTTGTATGAACGGGCGTTGGAAACCGATGTGATGTATGGCGCCAGCCGCAGCATTCCGCGTGAAAGCATATACGATCGCTTGTCAATCCTGCGTCGCGGATAAGGGCCTGAATGGAGGTCATCTCTGCGGATATCGCCGGGATCGCGATTTCCCTGATCTTCGGTTTGTGCGCCGGCAGCTTTGCCACGGCCATCATATCCCGGGTGCCGTCCGGGCATTCATGGATTGCGTCCCCGTCGGGGATGGAGCGTTCGGCGTGCCCGCACTGTAAACATCGTCTGGGTGTTCTGGACCTGATACCCTTGTTTTCCTGGCTCCTGCTGCGCGGGCGCTGTCGTTATTGCAAGGCGCAGATCGGATGGCGATATCCGCTGATTGAATCCATATCGGCCATCATGTTTGTCGTGACGTATCTGGTGTGGGGGTTTTCCGTGCCGGGGATTGTGATCATGCTGGCGACGCCGTTCCTGCTGTCGCTGTGTGTTATTGATCTAGAACATATGATTTTGCCGGACCAGCTCAATATTGTTTTGGCGGCCATCGGGATGGGCTTTGTCGCTGTTGCGGCACCTTCCGTGACGTCTGCCGTCATCCATATCGTGGCGGGGGCTCTTTTATTCTCGGGTTTGATTTCTGCGCTGGGCCGGATGATTGGCTATTGGAAGAAGAAGCACGCCCTGGGGCTGGGGGACGTTAAATTCATGGCGGTTGCGGGTTTGTGGCTGGGGCCGTGGGCGATCGTGCCCTTCATGATCATGTCTGGTTTGGTAGGGCTGATTTTTGGACTTGTATGGAAAATAATGACGGGCAGAGACCAATTTCCATTCGGCCCCGCTTTGATCGCGACGTTTTGGGTTCTGCTGATGGTGAAGGGGGGCGGACTATACTCGCTGTTTCAGTTATCGCCTTTCTAAGTTATCCTTTTCCCAGTTGATTCCATCGGGATTCCGGACGGTTTCTTAACCTTCCGTTTGGACTTTTCCGATAAAACTTTAATATAGACCTGTCTTCTTTATTCCTATCCACGCCTGACGGAGGCCACCTTGGACATTACCCAGCTTCTGGCTTTTACGATGCAAAACAACGCATCGGACCTTCACTTAAGCCCGAACAACCCGCCGATCATTCGTGCGCATGGCGACCTGAAGCGTATTAAATCGGATCCTCTCCGTAGTGATGATATCCGGACCATGCTGTATTCGGTGATGACCGAAGATCAGCGCGCCGATTTTGAGCGCGAGATGGAACTGGACTTCGCGATCGCCTTCGGTGAAAAGGCCCGTTTCCGCGTCAATATTTTTACAACCAGAACAGGGACTGCTGCCGTCTTCCGTAGCATTCCGTCATTGATCCCGACAATTGAAGAGCTTGACCTTCCTAAGGTCATGCGACGCTTTGCCGAGTTGGAGAAGGGGC
>JAMHVA010000208.1:0-11971 GCA_035904625.1 Alphaproteobacteria bacterium
GGAAGTGCGCCGCCTGATTGATGAAGCCTATGCACAGGCCAAGAAAATCCTGACTGATCATAACGACCAGTTGCATGCTCTGGCCAAGGCTTTGCTGGAATATGAAACGCTGACCGGAGATGAAATTCGCGGCCTGATGCGCGGCGAGCCGATCATTCGCGTCGATGACGGTTTCGATCCCGATGACGGCGCGCCGAAATCATCGGTGCCCAGGACCGGCGGAATCGGCGGCGTTGGCGGCGGTTCCGGGGAATTGCCACAGGGGACATGATCACTAAACGAATATCAATTTTGCCCTGCCGTTGAAAACCGGCGGGGCAAATTTTTTATGGGGTCACGGCTGTCCGGGCGGCGGCGCGGGATCAGTCCTGATTTGCGGCGGCGACAGGGCAGGGGCTGCCTGCGGCGGATAGGATTGGCCGTCCACATACTCAGGCCGCAGCGGCAGGTGTTGCATCGCGGTGCCGGCGTGATGCATCATTGTATCCTGCCAGTAAGGGCCCTTATCGAGTTGTGTTCCCATGAAGCGGTTAGAGGTTTCCCCTGTGCGGGTGTCGAGCGCGATGGCTTTCAAGCCGCCAGCGGGGTCCATCACATCGGCGCTTTTGATCGTTACGTTTCCGCGCTGGCCGATTTTCTCGATGATCTGTTCCACCATCCGGTGCGAATGCTCGCTGCCCAGCTGCCCGCCCGCCAGATGAATATCCAGCTTCTGGTCCTTGCCCCCCACGCTTTCCATCAGGCGGTCGAGCGAAGACAGATCGGTGTTGGTATCGAAATGGGCGACAGCACCTGTTTTTTGCGCGGGGTTATAGATCGCAACCCCCAGACAGGGGCCCATGCCACTGGTGCCGAGGACAGGTTTTGAATCCTGCGCCGATGTCACGCCGTAACCGCGGATATAAATCGCCCGGGCTTCAGAGGCGTTAAACTCTCCCTGCGCGGGTGCAGGGCGGCCCTGGCGGAGTTCCGCCAGACGCGGACTCATCTCCGGCCCGGCAGCCCGTTCTTCAAAGGCGGGCGCGATGACCTGCGCACCATAGGCCGGATGGGCCGAAATCCCTTGTGTTTGCGGTTCTGTCATACCGCCCATTATGAGGGAAAAGGCTGAAGAAAGGATTATGGGCGTGGCGATCATATTTATTGACATAATTAATATAATTCGGATATTGTCCGGTCCGTTGAGTATAGCTGAAACCGGAGGAGTTTGCCTGTGACATCGCGTCGTTCTTTCCTGCAAAACGCCCTTTTGTTTGCTGTCGCTGGCCCTGCCGCGCTGCAGGTGCATGCGGCCGAGCCGGGACAGTACGAATATGATGGTCCGGATTCTGCCGACGCGTTTAAGGCGGCGATTGCCGAGCGTTCGGCGAACGGTGTTCTGGTCAGCGTCCTGCACGCGACATGGTGCGGCCCCTGCAAGCAGCTGTTCAGGGATATTGCCGGTATGAATGCCAGCGGTGCCGATATCGGCGTCATGGCCGTCGATATCGAGAAATATCCGAATATCACCAAGGCGATGTCCTTCGGTCCCGGCACGCCGCAGGCCTATGTTCATGCGCGCGGCATCCTGCAATCCCAGTTTCAGGGTTCGATGACCCCGGTGCATATGATGCATCTGCGAACATTATCGAACATTATGAATGCCAACCGCGCCCGCGTGCTGCGCCCCTGATCATCCCTGAATTTGACAGTCCTGCGGTTTTGTTGTTTTCTGCCTGAACAACAAGAATAAACGCGTACAGGGATTTTAATCATCATGGCTTCTTCAAGAATGCAGCGCTTCAATGTCGCGGCCTTAGGCCTTGTCTCCGTCATCGCATGGGGATCGGCAATCAGCAATGCCCTGTTTTCGGACAACGAGCCACGGTTCAGCGGTTCGGCATCGCGTACCGATATGGCGCTGAAAGAGCCGCTGACCGTGTCGACTTTTCGTCGCGATGTCGAGCATCTGTCAAAAAACAACATGATGGTCGTCGTTTTGCGCCGGAACAACTGCCCCTCATGCGGCGATCTGTCATCGGCGTTCTATGAGGCACGTTATTGGCTTGAGAAAAAAGTCGGGGCCGGGTTCGCGACGTATGAGGTGAATGCCGAGCAGAACCCCGATATTGCGGCACTGCTGCGCCAGCGCGATCCGATGGCGGAAGCGCGCCTGCATGTATTCTATAACGGCGAAAAGATATATGAGTCGAAAGGCCTGACCACCAATCCGCGCCATCTGGGCGAGACGCTGGAAATGGTTCATGCGCTGGCGATTGGTGAGGTCAGTATTTACGACAAGCATGAACCCCCGGTCGTCTGGCCGGTGGAAGCCGCGACGGCAGCGTCTGCGCCTGTGATATCCGCGCCTGTTGCAAGGCCTTGAAAAAAAGCGGGACGTTTTGCAACGTCCCGTCAAGTTTTCGAGTGTGTACCCGTGCGGCAGGCTAGGCGTAAATCAATTCAGTCGTGCGGTCAGCATTGAACCTGAGGGAAAGCTCTCGGCCCTGGCTGCAGGCGCTTCCTTCAAAACAGGATTCTTTTCAAGCTGCTTTGAGAACTCAGCAGCCTCTTTCCATTTCCATGTCACGCAGCTCTTGCCACAGGAATAGGTTGATCCGACTTGCATCGAGGCAGCGGCGTCTGTCCCGGATACCGTGTCGGCGAATTTCTCAAGGCTGCGGCTGCCCCAGTCGGTAATGTCGGTTTCATACCAGCTTTGCGTGTCCGGGTTGCGGCCATTATCCCACACCGACACAATGTTTTGGTCGGCATAATAGATACCCTTGATCGGGCGTGACCAGAATCCAACGTCATTCTGTTTGGAAAGCCGCTGGTCCATACAAATTGCGGTGCCATTGTCATGCAGTTTATCGAGTGCTGCAGAATCTGTTGTTGCAAGCACAAGACGCAAGCGTGCTTGATACGGAATTTCCTGCGGCTTCTTGTCCTGCGTGTCGCATCTTTGCAGGGATGTCGCGACGGCGCGCTCGATCAGTTCCGGCTTACGGGCCTTGTCGAAATCCGACTCAGCACACCCTGTCAGGGCACCGGCGAGAAATATGGCGGACAGAATGCCGGCAACGGGGCGGTGCAGGGGTGTCATATTCATCATGGGTTTGTCCTCCTCTGGACGATTTTTAAAATGCAGAAACCTGCCGCCGGGGGCACTGCGCCGCCCGTCGTTCCGCGGCTTTCTGCGCGCCGCAATTCCGATGTGAAGTATTGTTTTGGATTACTGTCAGTAAAACTAAGTAATACAAAGTATTGTTATTGAGATGAGTTCGTCCCCGCGCCGCCCGTAACCGGGTGGTGCCTCCGCCGTGCGGAGAGATACGGATCAGGAATAAGTGTGATTGTGCAACAAGGGGTTTTTAGCGCCCTTTGGCCGTATTCCGTCACAAATGTCGGGGGATGGCTAGCGCCGTTCGAGAAACTCTTGGAAGAGATAGCGGATCATGATTTATACTCCTCCTTACATGGTTTGTACTTCAAATTCCAAACCGGGTTTCGCATCTACGAGAATAGTTTTAAAACTATATTCTCTGCTTTTCTTTGTTACTTCATTATTACTTCATCTATACATCAGGAGTCAAGGGCAATCGGTAAAATCTGGTGATTTTGCTGATTCAGGGTAAAATCCCTGATATACAGGGGTTCCCGCAAAATATGAGCTTAACGACAATGACACGTAAATATTTCGGCACCGACGGTATCCGCGGCGAAGCCAACAAATTCCCGATGACGGCGGACATGGCGCTGAAGGTGGCGATGGCGACGGCTGTGGCGCTTTTAAAGTTGAATGGGGGTAAGTCACAAGGTGGCATGGACCAGAAGCGCGTGATCATCGGCAAGGATACGCGCCGTTCCTGTTACATGCTGGAACAGGCGATGGCCGCCGGGTTCGAAGCGATGGGAATGGATGTATTGTTCACCGGCCCGATCCCGACGCCCGGTATCTCGATTTTAACGCGTACACTGCGTTGTGATATCGGCGTGATGATTTCGGCATCGCATAATCTCAGCAAGGATAACGGCATCAAGATTTTCGGATCTGACGGTTACAAACTCTCTGATGCGATGGAACGTGAGATCGAAGCGCTGATCGATCAGGACCTGACCGATTACCTGCCAGATGGCGAGAAGGTGGGCCGTGCCACACGCATCGATGATGCAACAGGTCGTTACATCGAATATATCAAACGCAGCGTACCGCGCGCCCTGACATTCTCCGGCATGAAAATCGTCGTCGATTGTGCGAACGGTGCGGCATATAAGGCCGCGCCATCGCTGTTCTACGAACTGGAAGCTGAAGTGATCTCGCTGGGTGTCGCGCCCAACGGCAAGAATATCAACAAGGATTGCGGCGCCACCCATACGGAAGGCTTGCAAAAGGCCGTTGTCGAACACAAGGCCGATCTGGGCGTGGCGCTGGATGGCGATGCCGACCGCCTGATCATGGTTGATGAAAAGGGCAACAAGATCGATGGCGACCAGTTGCTGGCGCTGCTGGCGGTGGCCAAGCACAAAGATGGCTATCTCAAACAGGGCAGTGTTGTCGCCACCGTCATGTCCAATCTGGGGCTGGAACGTTACCTGAAGACGCAAGGGTTGAACCTTGTGCGCACGCAAGTGGGTGATCGCTATGTGATGGAAAGGATGAAGGCCGATGGCATGAATATCGGCGGCGAACAATCCGGCCACATTATATTCGATGATTTCGTGGCGACAGGTGATGGCTTGCTGGCAGCGCTGCAAACGATTGCGGTGATCGCGCAAAGCGGCAAGAAAGCCAGCGAAGTTTTGAACGTGTTTAAGCCGCTACCGCAGATATTGCAGAATGTCCGCTATGAAAAGGGCCGCCAGCCGCTGGACGATGCGGGCGTCAAAACCGCGATTGCTCATGCCGAAGTCCGGCTGGGGCAGACGGGCCGGGTGCTGGTGCGCCCATCCGGTACGGAACCGCTGATCCGTGTGATGGCCGAGGGTGATGATGAGACGCTGGTGCAGGATGTCGTGGCCAGTATCTGCCGCGCGGTCGAGGCATCGGCATTGCCGAAACTGGCGCAGCAGCCGAAACGTAAACCGGCATAGTCTGGTGAATATCAGGCGGGGACGGCTTTCATCCGGCTTTTGCGTTCCGCATCATAGCGCGCGTAATCGTCGAGTTCAAACGGGAGCATGCCTTTCTTACGCAGGGAATAGGCAGCCCGTTCCTTGATCATTCTCTCAGCAATTTCATCCGTCTTGTTAACGGGGGCGCTTCTCACGGTTTCCAGTGCGGGCATATCAAAACTATAGGCGCGGACAATCCCCTTGCCTTCCAGATGTCTGTATCCGCCGTTATCGTACTGGATACAGCCGACATGAACGGTTTTCCCGGTTGATGCGGCTTCGGAAAACATGGAATGCGAACGGCCCCACATGATGATGTGGTCGGATTGGTCCAGAAGCCCGACATAGGGATTATAGTCGTTGCCATCGCGTTTCTCGTCATTCAGATGATAACTGAGCAGCTTGATACGGCCTTCGGCGCCGGCGTCCTTGATGGCATCGCGGCACCCTTGCATGACCTTCTCGTAATCGGTTTCCGATGTACGCCAGCATGTCGTCAGAAAAATCGTTGCCTGATCGTTCTGCAGGGCATGGTGGATAAGCGATTGACCCAGCAATTTTTCGCTGGCGATATTCTCGACCAGCAGGAAAGCAATCAGCGTCCCTTCAATCTGATCCTGATAATGCTTGCGGAAACGCTGGCCTTCGGTATGAAGGATTTCAGGTGTGATGTGGTGGGCGACCAGCATGTCTTTATCGAGTTCCGTCCCCAGATTTTCATTGCGGCCTTCGATCATGACGGTATCGCGATCCGTAAAGCGGCCTGTGCCGTATGTGCCGCGGCAAATGACGATATCGGCAACGCCGTAATCGCGTAGAAAGCTGTTTTCACGCTCGTAAGCGGAATCCTGATCGGGGTAGAGGCGCGTCAGCGTTTCATCATCAATCTGGATAAACGTCCCCCCCAGTTTGCGGGCCATGGCGCGCCCGATCCCGGCATAGCCGTGGCTGTCGCCGCGCGTGGGTTCGTCGTCGCCCAGAACATAATAGATGTAAGGGCGGCCCTGATTGGCAAAATGGCTTTGTAAATTCAATGACATGGTGATTTTCCCGTGTGCCAGTGGCTAGACTATACCGGATCGTAATTGGTTATGTCAAATAATAGCGGGCTAGAACGGATAAAGTTAGAAAACTTGACATTCATCAAAGTTTGTCATAATAATTTCCCTGCTTTTGACGTCTGTCGCTGACAGACCAGCGCCTGTATAATGAAGCCAAGGGGATCACAGAATGCCGACATTCACGCAAGACGACCTGAACGAGCAACTTCGCGCAGCGGCCCGCACGGGCGATTGTGGCAAGATCCGCCTTCTGGTGATGTCTGGCGCTGACGTCGATGCCCGTGATGAAGACGGCTGGAATGCCTTTAATATTGCTACATCGTCCGGACAATCGCAGGCCGCGACAACATTGCTGGCGGCGCGCCAATTATCCTATATTCGCAAAATCGGCATTGATGCTCAGGATTTCTACGAGGCTCCGGCACAGCGCCGCAAAGTCGCATAATAAAAAAGCTCGGAAGGGGAGCGATCATGACAGACAAAAATAATAATGAAAAATTTACAGTGGGATTTATCGATATCACCGATCAGGCACTGAGCGATACGCTGGAAGCCTTCCGCGACAAGGCGGCAGAAGGCGGTATTGCGCTGCGCCGTTCTGCCGCGCAGACCTTCGGCAGGGCCGTGACTGTTGAATTCACGGCTGTCGGCTATAAGGCCAGACTGCCGCAGACCGAAGCGCTTCATACTCTGATCAGGGATGCGGCGGCCGATCTTGACGTTCAATGCCATGCAACAGCCCGCGGCCCTGTTTTCAATGTGACACGCCCGCTGGCCATCGCTTGATTTCGATGACAGATGGACCCGCTGGCAAGAACCTGTCCGCGGGTTCGGCGGTGCTTATTTCGTAACACTGCCGCGCACGTTTTCTCCATCTCTTGTCAGGGGCGCTTAGCGCAACCCTAAAAACAGGAATGAATCGATCCATCCTTGCCGGGCGCCCAAGATAACCGCAGCGGCATAAACCAGTATGGCGGCATTGACCGTGATATGAGGTTTGTAGGCGCGGTTCCCGGCCACAATACCAATACCGTAGACGATCATCAGCGGCAGGTTGAGGGCAAGAACGCCGATCACCAGAAATGGCGCTTTATCATTACCGGAGACAATGCTGGTCAGGATGGATGCCATCAGCATCAGGGCGGGGGCGATGGCGATCAGGCGCGTCGTGGTCATCGGCTTTTTCATTCTGTCACCTGTTAACCGGATATAATAAACAGGACAGCCGGGTTTGTCAGTATCGAAATTTCAGGATAAAAGACTGAAATGACTTGATAATCCGCCCTGTCTTCGGCAAAAATCCACCGTACACTAACAATGAGGGATTTCTATGGGCAACGTAGCCGTCATCGGTTCGCAGTGGGGCGACGAGGGTAAAGGTAAAATCGTGGACTGGCTGTCGAGCCGTGCCGATGTCGTCGTGCGTTTTCAGGGCGGGCATAATGCCGGTCACACATTGGTGATTGATGGCGTTGAATACAAACTGAGCCTGTTGCCCTCCGGCATCGTGCGCGGCGGCAAGCTGTCGATCATTGGTAACGGTGTGGTCGTCGATCCGTGGCATCTGCTGAAGGAGATCGACGGCGTGCGCGCCAAGGGAATCGAGATTACGCCGGACAATCTGATGCTGGCCGAGAACGCCAACCTGATCCTGCCGATTCATCAGGCGGCGGACAAGGCATTGGAGGCCGCGCGTGAGGGCGCAAAGCCGGGCAGCAAGATCGGCACGACCGGGCGCGGCATCGGTCCGGCTTATGAAGACAAGGTGGCGCGTCGCGGCATTCGCGTCTGCGACCTGCAGCATCCTGATCTGCTGAAGGAAAAACTGGATCAGATGATGATCCATCATAACGCCCGCCTGAAAGGGCTGGGGGTCGAAACGATGGACCCGGAAAAGGTCTATGACGACCTGATGCAAATCCGTGGCAGCGTTCTTCAGTATGCCGGTGTCGTCTGGCAGCGTCTGGAAGAAGCCCGCGTAAAGGGCGAACGCGTCCTGTTCGAAGGCGCGCAAGGCACCATGCTGGATGTCGATCACGGCACATATCCGTATGTGACCTCATCGAATACGGTATCGGCCAGCGCGGCATCCGGTTCCGGTGTCGGCCCGCGCTCGGTCAATTACGTGCTGGGCATTACCAAGGCTTACACCACGCGCGTCGGCACGGGTCCGTTCCCGACTGAACTGAAGGATGATATCGGCGAAGGGTTGGGCCAGCGCGGTCATGAGTTTGGCACGGTCACCGGACGCAAGCGCCGTTGCGGCTGGTTCGATGCGGTACTGGTCCGTCAGGCCGTCAAGGTCGGCGGCATCGACGGGATTGCGCTGACGAAGCTCGATGTTCTCGATGGTATGGATGAACTGAAAGTCTGTGTCGGCTATGAACTCGATGGCCAGCGCATCCAGCATTATCCGTCATCGCAGATTCATCAGGCGACCGTCACGCCGATTTACGAAACGCTGGAAGGCTGGAAAGAAAGCACGCGCGGCGCGCGCAGCTGGGCCGACCTGCCAGCGGCGGCTGTCAAATATGTGCGCCGGATCGAAGAGCTGATCGAGACGCCTGTGACGTTGCTGTCCACATCGCCCGAGCGTGATGACACCATTCTGGTGCAGGATCCGTTCCTGGCCGCATAACGCGGTTTTACTTTGATGCCATAAGCGGTTAGAATAGTGAGGCGTTCCGGATTTTCCGGAACGCTTTCTTGCGTCCTGATGACCCCGCCCTTTAACTCTCTTGAGTGAGTCTTCATGTCCCCGGAGCTTCCGGCTGAACAGGCAGATCCCGTATCGACCGACACCCCGCAAGGTGAGCGGGACAGTGCGCCCGTGGTTGCGCCCGTGGTTGCGGCTGTGCCGAATGACGGGATTATTCGTGCGGGCGATATTGAAATTTATGTAAGCCAGAGGCTGCCCCATCTTGATCAGGGACCGGTGCTGGCCTATGCCGCGCGTCGTGTCAGCGAGGCAGGCGGCGCATCGCTGTTTGTGCTGGTTTGTGAAAACTGGTTGATCCCGCGGTTGAAGATCGCCGGGAAAATGCCGTCGATCGTTAATCCCAACCTGGTGCATTTCGTCAAGCAGGTTGTGGTGTTCTGGCCGCCCGCCAAGGGTCAGCGTTGCATTCTGGTTTACGAAAACAATCTGGGCCAGCCGTTGTTGAAGACGCATGTGGGCACAGGCCTTGGCTGGAAGAACGAAAAGGTCCTCAGTGCGGTGATCCGGCCTCTGACAACGGTTCTTCTCGATCTGCGCGATGTTGATGTCGTGCATGGAAACATCAGACCGAACAATATTTTCGACGGCGGCAGCCGCGTGGTGGAAAAGGTCATACTGGGCGATTTGATCGCCACGCCCCCGTCATTCGCGCAGCCCGCGCTGTTCGAGCCGATCGAGCGCGCGCAATGCGCGCCGCTGGGGCGCGGCCTCGGCACGTTCGAAGATGATCTTTATTCTCTTGGTGTAACGCTGACAGTGCTGTTGCGGACGCGTGATCCTATGGAAGGACTGAGCGATGAGGGAATTATTCGTGAAAAAGTCGAGCAGGGAAGTTATGCGGCGCTGACCGGACGGGAGCGTTTTACCGGCGCCATCCTTGAACTGCTGCGTGGTCTTTTGTATGACGACCGCGCGCAAAGATGGACGCTTGACGATGTTGTCTCATGGCTGGACGGGCAGCGCCTGTCGCCGAAACAAAGTTCAAAGAAGCTGAAGGCCGCCCGGCAGATACAGTTCCATGGCGAGCGTTATAACCGCCCCAGCCTTCTGGCGGCGGATCTTGAGAAAAACGTATCGGAAGCCGTTCACCTGATTGATGGCGGCGATCTGGAACAATGGGTTCATCGCTCGCTCGAGGATAACCTGACCAAGGCCCGTTATGAACAGGCCGTCGAGACAACGCAGGAACAGGGCCGCACGGCCGGATATGGCGAACGGCTGGTTTCGCGCGTGTCCGTTGCGCTCGATCCCGATGCGCCGATCCGGTACAAGGGGCTGAGGCTGACCCCCGAAGGGTTCCCGCAGGCGTTTCTGGAGGCTGTATTTTTTAAGAAAGATGTCCAGCCCTATATCGATATCATTAACCAGCAACTGGTGATGTACTGGCTGAACGCGCAATACGACCTGCGCTATGACGTCGGGGCCACGGTCACGAAATTCGATAGCTGCCGGTCTTTCCTGCGGCAGCAGAATCTTGTTTACGGGATAGAGCGGTGCCTTTATTTCCTCTGCCCGGAATCTCCCTGCCTGAGCGACCGCCTGCGCGATTATTACGTGATGACGCCGGAGGACCTGATCCGCGCGTTCGAGGATATATCAAGACGCCCCAACAGGCCCGAACTGTTCATCGATCGCCATATCGGCTCGTTTTTGTCCGTGCGCGACCGCAAGGTCATCGACCCGTATCTGGCGGAACTGAATGCGACTGAAATGTACCGGCGTGTTCTGGGCAATATTAAAACGCTGGCCTCGATCCAGCAGCGGGCCAAGATGGAAGCGTTCCCCGGCATTTGCGGGTGGATCTCGGAAATACTGGGGTCCTATTTCAAGCGCATTCACGACCGTGAATTACGGACCATGCTGCAGGAACGGATCGACAAGCTGAAGGAAACGGGCGATATCGGCAAGATCGCGCTTCTGGTCGATAATATCGAGATGCGCCAGAAGGACTTTCAGGAATTCCGCAAGGCGATGATCGATTACAACAAGCTGCGTTCGGACGCGATGGAACTGGATGCCAAGCTCGCCAAGCCCGAAATTTTCGCCAAGGAAACTGGGCGCGAATACGCCGCTATTATTTCCTCCATCATTGCCGGTATCGTGATCATGGTATTCGTATTCATTTTCCTGACCCAGGGAAAGATTCTCTGACATGGCGAAAAAGAACAACACCCAGACAGCCAAGGTCGGCTACGGATTACAGGTCCGGCTGCTGTTCGTCTTGCTGGTGGCGATCTTGTTCATGCCGACGACGATCCTGCTGCTTTTTGGCATGCTGCCGACGGTGGTGGCCGCCGTTGTTGACCGGGGCGGCGGGACAAGGGCCCTGACGGTGGGGGCGATGAATCTCGCGGGGTGCGTGCCGTTCCTGCTGGAACTGTGGACGATGGGGCATTCTTCGGAAAATTCGATGGCCCTGATCACCGATCCGCGCACGATCATCGTTATGTATTCGGCGGCGGCGATTGGCTACATGATCGACTGGGCGTTATCCGGGATCGTTGCCACATTGATGATCCACAGGGCCACCGCCCGTCTTGAAAAAATCCGCGACCGTCAGGACTATCTGGTGGAACGCTGGGGCCGGGAAGTGACGGGCGAGTTGCCGCTGGACCCGGAAGGCTTTCCGCTGGAAGAGGGGAACACGCCGGAGCCGCGCGGGGCGGGCGCCCAGCCGTAAGCGCAGGCATCGTGATAACCCATTGTAATTATCTAAAATTTTGTCATTGCTCAAAGCTTCCTTAATGTCTGTATGTATATAATCAAGATGATAATCCGAGATGTACGACTTTTTACCAAGGGGTTATGGGGTTGATCATAAAGGCTTTTAAATCATGGTTTCGTGATCGCGACGGCAGTACGGCGCTGGAATTCGCTCTGGTGGCGATTCCTTTTTCCCTGCTGGCGGTTGCGATTATCGAGATGGGCATGATGTATACGGCCTATTCGGTTATGCAAGGCGCCACGCAGGACGCCGTGCGCGCGGTCAGGACCGGACAGGTGCAGGTGATCTCCGATCCGGATGAGGCCGAAGCCTTCTTCCGGAGAGAAATCTGCAACCATGTAACGATAGCCCTCGTGGATTGCAATAACATCC
>JAMHVA010000209.1:0-3672 GCA_035904625.1 Alphaproteobacteria bacterium
TAGGCTTACGGCGTTAATTTAGAATTGTACAGGTCATGTGCCCGTGCTTCGAAGGCCCCGACCATGCGTTTTACCGCTTCTTCAAAAAACACCGAGATCAGCTTTTGCAGGACCGGGTTCTTGAATTCAAAATCCACGTAAAAGTCGATAATACAGGTACCGTCTGCTTGTGGCAGGAAGCGCCAGTGGTTCGACAGGTGCTTCATCGGTCCCGACAGGTATTCAACATGAATATGATCTGGCTTTAGTGCTGTGACGCGTGAGCCGAATTTTTCCCTGACCATTTTGTAACCAATCACCAGATCGGCATAGAACACATTGCCCTCCCGTTTTGTAATGCGGCTGGCAAGACACCATGGCAGGAATTGCGGATACAGATCGACGGCGGCGACCAGATTGAACATTTGTTCGGGTGTATAAGGCATGGCGCGGCGTTCGGCGTGGGTCGGCATATCAGAACGTGGCCTCGCCAACCATCAGGTATATCTCGTAACCGGGTTCTTCATAAGGATGAGTTTCTTTGAGGGCTTGAAGCACAGTCTTCATGTCTTCATGCAGAACATCAACCTGTATCTGCTCTTCTTCAACGGTTTCTGGCTGTCCTGCGTGGCCGATATGAGGATTGGCTTGATCGTTCGGCAGGAAGCGCCCCGTACCACGCATTGAAAATGAACAGTGACTGTAATTGCCAATACGTCCAGCCCCCGCCTTTCCCAAGGCATCCCGCAGAGCATCGGCATGGCTTAAAGGCACATTGACGATAAGTTTATAGCGTGCAGACATGATTATTCCGCTGCGCGGGTCGCCAGTTTTGCCTCACGAGCGGCACGCAACTTGGTGAAATCCTCGCCCGCATGATGGCTGGAGCGCGTCAGTGGGGAGGCCGAAACCATCAAAAATCCTTTGGCACGCGCCATTTTTTCAAGCTGCTCGAATTCTTCCGGGGTCCAGAAGCGGTCAAGCGGCGCATGTTTTGCGGTCGGCTGCAAATATTGGCCGATGGTCAGAAAATCGATATCGGCGGCGCGCATGTCATCCATGACCTGTGCCACTTCTTCCTTTGTTTCGCCCAGTCCGACCATCAGGCCTGATTTCGTGAAGATCGAAGGATCGATTTCCTTCACGCGCTGGAGCAGTCGAAGGGAGCGGAAGTAACGCGCGCCCGGACGAATTGTTGGATACAGGCGCGGTACTGTTTCAAGGTTATGATTGAATACGTCGGGTCTTGCGCGGGCGACGGTGTCAATGTCTTCGATCTTGCCGCGGAAATCGCCGGGCAGGATTTCAATTGTCGTCTCCGGTGATTTGAAGCGGATGGCACCAATTGTCTTGACGAAGTGGTCGGCACCACTGTCGTCCAGATCGTCACGGTCAACAGATGTGACAACAACGTGCCTCAGGCCCATTTTCTCGACCGCGACACCCACGCGCAGGGGTTCCATCTTGTCGAGTTCCTTGGGTTTGCCGGTGGCCACATTGCAGAATGAACAGGCACGGGTGCAGACCTCGCCCATGATCATGAATGTGGCGTGCTGCTTCTCCCAGCATTCGCCAATGTTCGGGCAACCCGCCTCTTCACAAACGGTGGTTAATTTCAGCGAATGAACGACCTCGCGGGTGTCATTATATTGTTTTCCCTGCGGAGCCTTCACGCGTATCCAATCCGGTTTCCTGCCCATCGGGCGATCCGGATTTTTTTGCTTTTCGGGGTGGCGCTTGGCCTTATCTAACAGGTCTGGGTTGTATGTCATTGTGTCTGTATCCTGCCCCTCTTTTAACCCACATTGTGGCGTTTATCTACATATTGATAGACCATAAGCCGCCGAAGACGCTTGGCAACCCCTAAATATTGGGAAAACCTGGCAATTTACCCCTGGCTGGCCAGGGCGCGGCTGATTGTTTCCTTGAGCAGGTTGAAATCCAGTGGCTTCTCCAGATAGGCGAACGGGTTCAGGTGTGCCACGGCGTGCTTGTCCCGCGTGTCGGTCATGGCCGTCAGAAAAATGAACGGTACATGCTTGTATTGGGGGTAGACACCGCGCAGGCGCTCAAGCAACTGGTAACCGGTCATGGCGGGCATGCTACGGTCACAGATAATGACGTTTGGCTCGATTTCCTGCAGGCGGTTCAGGCCGTCCAAGCCATTTAGCGCGACATAGACTCTATAGCCGAGTGCGCTGAGTTCTTCCTGAAGCAGATCGCATAGCATTTCCTCGTCTTCGATGACCAGTATGGTTGCCTGATGCGTATTTTTGCGTGGATCCGTCATTGTGAATTTCCCTCCCCGGCGGGGCCGTTGGTCGGCAGATAAATAATGAATTCGGTGCCTTGGCTGACGACACTGTTGACTTCCAGGCGTCCCTGATAGGCTTCCGTCAAGTCTTTGACGAGGCTGAGTCCGATCCCCGTGCCGGGTATTCCCGTTGCTGTGCTGGCCCTGAAATAACGCTCAAAGATGCGGGGCAGTTCGTCATAAGGAATGCCGATTCCGTTATCCTTCACCCTTATCGTAAGCCAATCGGTACTGACGTCAATCTTGACAATAATTTTCGGATTATCGCGCGTGTATTTGATCGCGTTTGAGAGCAGGTTGGAAATGATTAGGCTGATGACCTTCTTGTCGACGGACACGCTCTCCGGAACGTTCTGCATATCGATGACGATATCGTAATTTTTTGCCAACTCCCGGTGGTCGTCGCAAAGGTCGCGAACAAGGGCTTTCAAATCTATTGTTTCACAAATGATCTGAAGCTTGCCGGTCTTGAGCAGGTTCGATGATAGAACCCCCTCCATCATGCTGACAAGCCGCGATACGGCGCTGCGGATCGTCTTGGAGCGATTTCGGATGTCGTCTGCCGATATTTCGTCGGCTTTCCGGTTCAGAATTTGCGCATGACCGTCAATGATCGTCAGCGGGGTGCGGAATTCATGGCTGACCATATTGACGAATTGTTTCTGCAGGCCGCTATATTCCTGTTCCTTGTTCAGGGCGTCGCCCAGTTCCTTGGAAAGTGCTTCCAACTCATGCTTTTGCTTTCTGTATACTGTGATGTCTGTTGTGGTGACGATGGTTCCCTGCTCTTCGTCCAGCTTGGCTGCCTTCATCCGCCATATGCGGCCATCACCCAGATCGAATTCGCGGATACCTTCGAGGCTCTCCCAGAATCCCTTCATCTCTATATAGCGCGGATCGCTGGGGCTGACGCCTTGCTCTTGACTCAGCATCTCGAAGGCTTCCAAGACGTCAAGGCCGCGTGTAAGCTTATTGGCAGACCGTGGATAAGCCCTTTTGTAATGGTGGCTGACAAAAAAGATTTTCTTGTCCTGATCGAAAACAATAAAAGCATCGGGACTGGCGCCTAATGACGCCTTGAACCGTCGATATTCTTCTTCCTGAATCTTCGTATCCAGACGCAGGCGACCCTTTTCTATTTTCTTGAGAAGGACTTGACGGAATTCGGGGAATTTTGCGAATTCGTCGTTAAACGCGTAATCAAAGCCGTAGGTTAAAAATTGCACACGATCATGAACGGAAGCGTTTGGGCAAAACCCCATAATGTCGGCTGTAATGTAGGAATTGCCTGCCACCATCATGGCTGTCTGACAGGGATCGTCGCCGGGGGTTTTCATCGACATGATGATCAGCGTGGCTTTCAGGGCCTCGCGCATAAG
>JAMHVA010000210.1:0-7240 GCA_035904625.1 Alphaproteobacteria bacterium
CGAAACGCCAGATGGGCAACGGCGCTCCGGTCGGCACGCAGAACCATATCCCGCTCAAGCTGAATACCTCGGGTGTTATTCCGCCGATCTTCGCTTCTTCGTTGCTGTTGCTGCCGATGACAGTCGTCGGCTTCAGCGGCATGGATGGCGGCGGCGGTGATATCATGGCGACGATCTCGCGTTATCTGGCCCATGGTACGCCGACCTATATGGCGCTTTATGGCCTGCTGATCGTGTTCTTCTCGTTCTTCTATACAGCCGTGGTCTTCAACCCGATCGAGAACGCCGAGATGCTGCGCCGTCACGGCGGCTTTATCCCGGGGATTCGCCCCGGCACGCCGACAGCCGATTACTTTGATTACGTGCTGACACGCACGACGACGATCGGCGCTTTGTACCTGACATTCATCTGTCTGTTCCCGGAAATGCTGATCGCTCAATACGGCCTGCCGTTCTATCTCGGCGGCACGTCCTTGCTGATCGTCGTATCGGTGACGATGGATACGGTCGCGCAAATTCATTCGCATATGGTCGCGCACCAGTATGAAGGTCTGATCAAGAAAGCCAAACTGAGAGGGTCGAAACGTCGATGATCAATCTGATTCTTCTGGGCCCCCCGGGGGCCGGCAAGGGCACGCAAGCCAAGCGTCTTGAGGAGAAATATGGCCTCAAGCAACTCTCGACCGGTGACATGCTGCGCGCTGAAATGGCAGCCGGTTCGCCGCTGGGCCTGAAAGTGAAGGCGATTGTCGATTCCGGCTCTCTGGTGACGGATGAGATCATGATCGAAATGATTGCAAACCGCATCGAACAGCCTGACTGCAAGAACGGCGTGATTTTTGATGGCTTCCCGCGCACCGTCGCGCAGGCCGAGGCGCTTGATAAAATGCTCGATGAAAAGGGCCGTCCGCTGTCTGCCGTGATTGAGCTGAAGGTTGATGAGGAAGCGCTGGTCAAGCGCCTGAACAACCGTATCGCCGAAACCAGAGCGCGTGGCGAAGCTGTGCGCGGCGATGACAACGAGGAAACACTGCGTAAACGTCTGCAGGTGTTCCGTGAACAAACGGCGCCGATCATTCCGTACTATGACAGTAGGGACATGCTGCAATCGGTTGACGGCATGGCCGCCATTGAAGTTGTAGAGGCCGAACTGGCGAAAATTCTGCAAAGCGCCAAGGCCGCATAGCCTTAGGTGTATTGTCGTATCCGATTTGAAAATCCCCGCCATAACGCCGGGGATTTTTTCTTTGGCTGTCATGGCCCCACCCATCGCTTTCTCGTTAACCCCTCGTTAAATATTCTGGCAAATAAATTGCAAGGCTTGCTTCATACAACAAGGGAGTAAGCCTCATGAGTGTCGCAATCAACGCCGTCAGCACCGGGAATATCATTGAGTTTCAATCCTCTCAGTTCTTAAGTGCGGCTGAGATTGACAATTTGCTGGTCAAACTGGCCCGGGGGCACCTTTCCACCATGCAGGAAGAATATGCCGATCTGAAGAAAATGATCTGCGGCGTCTGAAGAACCTCCGATGGCACAGGTCAGCGGCATAAGGCGCGCGGAAACGAAAAGAGACCGGAATAGTTCGTTCGTCGATTTCAGGCTTTGTTGTTTGATGACGCCGGATCGTTGTAAGCGCAACAATTGGCGCACCTGTTTCAGGAATTCAGCCTGCACACGTAAATAATGTTTGACCGTTCGGCGTTCGGCCATGACCGCGGCGGACCGGCGGCCATGTTTGAGCGCGTTCATGCGCGATATGGCTTTGCCGCGCGCGGTGCGCGGCCCGGTGGATTGACGCCATGGCTTGTGGATGTGAACAGGATGAGGGGCCGCCGCCGCGATGGTCACGGCGTGTCTTTCTGACCGGTTTGTTGCCGGTCGGACTGTTGCCGCCACTGGCGCAAGGCACGGGTGGTGGCCTGGCATTGCGCTTGTGCGCGCAGCGCCACATGGATGCGGTCTTCGCTGAACCTGCCGATTTCAGCATGTGCCAGGTATTGGTGAAATATCCGGTCGAGAGTCTGGGTCTGTTCCCGCAGCAGCTTTTCAATGGTGCTGCCGGGATCGGGGGATGTGTTGCCGGGCGGGGCGTCGTCGTTGTTCTGGTTCATGCAAGAATTATAGGACTATAATCCTGTTTTTGGCAAACCCACACATACGATGGCAGGTTATCGGCAGGTCAGGCAGGAGACATCCGTGACGCGGAAGGAAGGGGAATTTTATTGTCATAATTCACAGGTAAAAACAGCGATTATCCACAGGTATTTTGATTGACTCTCGTTAAGAAATTCATATAATCCGCGCATCTCCCTATAAGGAGCTTGCGTTTTACGCGCCCGTAAGTGAAGGGCGTGAGAAACGGCTTTTTGGTATACGATCTGGCGTTTTTTGAATGGGTCTTTTCGCCGTCCGCGTGAAGGACATCAAAAAATTTTACGGATCGGTTGGAAATCAAACGAAAATAAGGAGTAAAAACGTGGCCCGTATTGCTGGTGTTAACGTTCCTGACAATAAACGCGTGATCATCGCGTTGACCTATATCCATGGCATTGGCCGCACATCCGCGAAACGTATCGCCGATGATTGCGGTATCACACACGACCGTCGCATGAATACGGTGACGGAGGATGAGCTGAACGCCATCCGCCGTGAAATCGAATCCGGCAAGTACGTGATCGAGGGTGACCTGCGCCGTGAAATTTCTCTCAACATCAAGCGCCTGATGGACATGAAGTCCTATCGTGGTCTGCGTCACCGCCTGAACCTGCCGGTTCGCGGCCAGCGCACCAAGACCAACGCGCGCACCCGCAAGGGTCCGGCGAAACCGGTTGCTGGTAAGAAAATCGTCAAGAAATAATCTTTGAGAGATAAAGGAATTTTGAATCATGGCTAAAGAAGACGCCAAGGCCGTAAAAGGCAAAAAGAAAGTCCGTAAGAATATTTCTTCGGGCGTTGCGCACGTGAACTCGACGTTCAACAACACGATTATCACGATCACCGATGCGCAGGGCAACACAGTGTCCTGGGCTTCCGCCGGTATGATGGGCTTCAAGGGTTCGCGTAAATCGACACCGTATGCCGCCCAGCTGGCTGCTGAAGATGCTGGCCGCAAGGCACAGGATCACGGCATGCGCGAACTGGAAGTCACGGTAAAAGGTCCGGGTTCGGGTCGTGAGTCGGCACTGCGTTCGCTGCAGTCGATCGGTTTCACCATTCGTTCGATCAAGGACATTACGCCGGTTCCGCACAACGGTTGCAAACCGCGTAAACGCCGCCGCGTATAATTACCGCAGGGCGCCCCGGTGAAAGCCGGGGTCCCGCTTTTTTAGTTTTTGAGTTTTTAGTAACCAGAGGCCGGCTAAGAACCGGATGACGTTAGAAAAGGAAAGACGATTATGATCCAGAAGAATTGGCAAGAGCTGATCAAGCCGAGCAAAGTTGATGTAGGTCACAACAAGGATACCCGTTCCGGTAAAGTGGTTGTTGAGCCGCTGGAACGCGGATTTGGCCTGACACTGGGTAACTCCCTGCGCCGCATTCTTCTGTCTTCGCTGCAAGGCGCTGCGGTGACCGCGATCCAGATCGACGGCGTTCTGCACGAGTTCTCCAGCATCGAAGGCGTGCGCGAAGACGTGACGGATATCGTTCTGAACATCAAGGCGATTGCCGTGCGCATGCATGTCGAAGGTCCGAAGAAAATGCGTCTGCATGCTGAAGGTCCTTGTGAAGTGACCGCCGGCATGATCGAAGCCGGTGCCGACATCGAAATCATGAACCCGGATCTGGTGATCTGCACGCTCGACAAGGGCGCGAAGCTGAACATGGAAATGACTGTAAACACCGGCAAAGGATACCGCCCGGCATCGCAGAACCGTCCGGAGGAAGCGCCTGTGGGCCTGATCCCGGTCGATTCCGTATTCTCGCCGGTACGCAAAATCTCCTACGAAGTGGAAGATACGCGCGTGGGCCAGATCACGGACTACGACAAGCTGACACTGCATGTTGAAACCAATGGCGTGATCGCGCCGGAAGACGCTGTTGCTTATGCCGCGCGTATCCTGCAAGACCAGCTGCAAGTGTTCATCAACTTCGAAGAGCCGAAAACAGCGGAAGCCAAGGAAGAGCGCAGCGAACTGCCGTTCAACCGCAACCTGCTGCGCAAGGTCGACGAACTGGAGCTGTCTGTCCGTTCGGCAAACTGCCTCAAGAACGACAACATCGTTTACATCGGCGATCTGGTCCAGAAATCCGAAAGCGACATGCTGCGTACGCCGAACTTCGGTCGCAAGTCGCTGAACGAGATCAAGGAAGTTCTGGCAACCATGGGTCTGCATCTGGGTATGCAGATTGAAGGCTGGCCGCCGGAGAACATTGAAGACCTCGCCAAGAAAGTTGACGAGCCGTTCTAATCGCTTACCGGTGACAAGCCCTTCATGAAGGGCTTGTCGCTGAACAAAAGGGCATGGTGCCCATTTCCGTCTTCTATGATTGTCATGCTGACGGAATACAAAATGGTTCTTCTACGGAAGGCCGCTTTATGAAAGGAAGACCGCGATGAATCACGGTATTAAACAACGTAAACTCAACCGTACAACACCTCACCGTCAGGCGATGTTTGCAAACATGGCGGCTGCCCTGGTCAAGCATGAGCAGATCATCACCACGTTGCCGAAGGCAAAAGAGCTGAAGCCGATCGTGGAAAAACTGGTCACGCTGGGCAAAAAAGCGAAAGCCGATCCGAAAACAGCCCTGGCAAACCGTCGCCGCGCGATCTCCATCATGCGTGATAAAGACCAAGTTGCAAAACTGTTCGATGTCATTGCTGAGCGTTACGCAAAACGCAACGGCGGTTATATCCGCGTCTTAAAAGCCGGTTTCCGTTACGGTGACGCAGCACCCATCGCTGTGATCGAATTCGTTGATCGCGATGTGTCTGCAAAAGGCAAAGACAGCGGCCCGACGCAATACGCTGACGAGGCTGAATACAAAGCCGCGCAAGAAGCTGCAAAGGCCGAAAAAGCCGAGAAAAAAGCCAAAACGAAAATCGAAAAAGGCGACAGCGCCAAGGCGAAAAAAGACGCCGGTGCCGCTGGCGGCAAAGCGACCGTTCGCAAGGCATCCCAGCGCGGTAAGTAATTGGGCGGTAAGTAATCGCTCCGGAAGTAATGATTTTGGGAAAGGCGGTCTTCGGGCCGCCTTTTTTATGGCTTGTAAGAGATGTGCAGGGTCTCTTGTTCTGTACCCGGGGCGCATGTTAGCCTTGGGCACCTGTTCCTGCCGGAGAATTCGTCCATGCGTCTTCATAAAACCTGTCTGACCCTGATGCTGGCAACAGCCTTGTCATTGACCGTTATTGAGCCCGCCCATGCCTATATCGACATGGGAACGGGCAGCTTGATTTTCCAGATGCTGGTGGCCGGGCTCGTCGGCGCCGGTTTCACAATCAAGATGTACTGGCACGCCCTGAAAGAGCGTGTCAATCGCATGCTGGGGCGTTCTGCGACGGCCCCCAACGCCCATGTTCCCGGGTCTGAGAGCATTTCGCATACATCGGGCGATAATCACACGACAGGAAGCGGCGATGGCGGCGGTTCTTCAGACGATTAAATCATCTTTCCGCGATCCGGGAAGTCAGGTTTTTGCGGGCGGAGATGAGGGTGGGGTTTACCGCCTGATCCGCGCCGAAGCTGTGCCGCATTACCGCAAGCTGATGGAAAGTGGTTTGTACGCAAAGCTGATAGCAGAAAAGCTATTAGTCCCGCATGAGGATGTAACGCAGCAACGAGCCTTTATGAAGGAAAACGAGGGCGATATCATCATTCGTCCGCATACAGTTCCTTTCATTTCCTATCCGTTTGAATGGAATTTCTCTGCGCTGAAAGAAGCCGCACTGAACACTCTGGCGATTCAAAAACTCTGCCTCGATCATGGTATGACGCTACAGGACGCAACAGCATTCAACATGCAGTTTCTGAACGGTCGCTGGACGATGATCGACACCGGATCGTTCCATCAGGCACCGGTTCTGACGGCATGGGGTGCCTACCGCCAATTTTGCCAGCACTTCCTGGCGCCACTTTTGCTGATGACGTATGGCGATACCAAATTGCTTTCACTGTTTGCCCGCAATCTGGATGGTATTCCGCTGGATATCGCGGCGAAACTGTTGCCGCTCAAAGCACGGTTACAGCCTTCCATTTACATGCATATCGTCATGCATAGCCGTTATATGGCGCGTGATTTCAGCAAAAGCGAGAGCGCCACTGCTATACAGGCGCGCCCCATCTCTCGTGCCTCAGCTTACGGTCTGATTGATCAACTGGCAGGCATGATCCGCAAGCTGAATATCCGTAAAACGGAAACCGTTTGGACCGAATACGAAACCAGCCATACATACCAGCCACAGGAATTTCTTGATAAGGAATCGTTTATCGCTAGCTCGTTCGCCAGAATAGGGACGGGCAGACCACTAAGTGTATGGGATCTGGGTGCGAACACCGGGCATTTCAGCCGTTTGATGGCGAATATCGCCCCGCAAGGCAGCAGTATCGTGGCGTTTGAATATGACGACATGACGGTTGAGGCCGGATATGCCGCCAGCCGCTCCTGCGATAAAAACAAACCGCTTCATCTCTGGATGGATTTGCTGAACCCGACACCGGATAGCGGATGGGCGCAGCAGGAATGGAAAGGGCTGATCGAACGCGGTCCTGCCGATATGGTTCTAGTTCTGGCGTTGGTTCACCACCTGTGCCTGTCCGGGAATATATCGTTTCCCCAGCTTGTATCATTCCTCAGCCGGATTGCCGGTCATATGATCATTGAATTCGTGCCCAAGGATGACCCGCAATCACGCCGCTTGTTGAAAACGCGTAAAGATGTTTATCAGAATTATCATCAGGCCGCATTTGAATCAGCGATGTCACAGCATTTTACTGTTCTAGAGACAAAGACAGTGTCATCGACCGGGCGCACGCTCTATCTCATGAAAAATCATGCCTGATACGCCGTTTTCAGAAAAGAAACTCGGGGGCGCCGATATCGGCGTCGCCTTTGGTCTTCTCGCGGGATATTTCAGTCTCGACGCCGTCATGGAACGTCTGGGGACGTACTGGGGCATATCTGAATTTATCCAGCCGTTTGTGATTCTTCTGGCGTTTCAGGTTGCGGTATTTTTGTGTCTTGCAGCGGTAGGGTTGAAACGTAACAAGTCATTGTGCCTGACGCTCTTCATCTT
>JAMHVA010000211.1:0-2845 GCA_035904625.1 Alphaproteobacteria bacterium
CAGGCTGTCGGGAACATCGATAAGATCGCGTACGTTTTCCGAGGGAATCAGCACGGTTGTGATTCCGGCACGGCGTGCCCCTTCCAGTTTCCCCATCAGTCCGCCGATAGGGCCGACATTCCCGAACAGGTCAACCTCTCCGGTCATCGCGACATCGCGCCTGACCTTGATGTTTTTCAACGCTGATATAAGGGCTGTCGAAATCGCGATGCCCGCCGATGGGCCGTCTTTTTCCTGCCCGGCATCGGGCATATGGATATGGACATTCGTTTTGGCCAGCTTCTTTTTATCGATGTGATAGCGATCCGCCAGATACTGCAACATCTCGGTCGCATACCGGGCTGATTCATCGATCATCTTTCCGGCCATTCCCGTCACGGTCACCTTGAACTCGGATGCCGGACGCAGTGCGGCCTGCAAGGGCAGAATGCCGCCGCCGACATCGTCGGCAAAATAAAGCCCGGTCACGGTGCCGACCGTATCGCGTTCCGGCGCGCGTTTCTTGTAGATACGCGGCGGTCCGATAACGGCTTCCAGCACGCTGGCCGATACGCTGGCCGATTTCGCCTGCCGTTTCTGGAACGCGACGTTCTTGCGGCGGCAAATTTTCCGGATCTCTTTTTCCAGCCCGCGGACGCCGGCCTCCTCGGTGTAGTCCTCGATCAGCGCCTGCAACGCGTCGTCCTTGATGCGAAGCTGCCGTTCGGACAGTCCGCAATCTTCCCGATGACGGGGAACCAGATGGCGGCGCGCGATCTCCAGCTTCTCCTCGGCGGTGTAGGGACGCAGACTGATAATCTCCATCCGGTCAATCAGCGGCGTCGGAAGCGCATGAACATTGTTGGTCGTCATGATGAAGACAACGTCCGACATGTCGTATTCAAGATTCAGGTAATGGTCCTTGAATTCCTTGTTCTGCTGCGGGTCGAGCAACTCCAGCATGGCAAAGGTGACATTGCCTTTATTGGACTCGCTGCCCCCGGCCTTGTCGCCTTCATCCAGAACGATGACGGGGTTTGTCACACCGGCTTTTTTCATCGCCTGAACGATCACGCCCGGCTGCGCGCCGCTATATGTCCGGGCAAAACCGCGCAGCAGCGTCTGGTCGTTAACTCCGGCCATCGATATCTTGATGCATTTACGGCCCATCGCATGGGCGATCGCATGCGCAATCGATGTTTTGCCGACACCGGCGGGGCCGTCAAGACAGACAATCCCTCCCGATTTGCCCCCGTTATTGAGAGCGGCAATGAACTCGATGGCTCTGTCTTTGACTTCCTGCATGCCGTAGTGAGAACTGTTGAGCTTTTGTGCCGCCGTCTTCAGGCTGACCCGCCTGTGCGGTCTCTTCTCCCAGGGAAGATGCAAAAGCGTACCGACATAATCGAGCGTGCTGCCATATTCGTGGCCGCCGCTGCCGATGACGTTCAGTCTTTGGAACTCGTGATCCAGAATGTCGCGCACGCGTTTGGGGAAAGACTCCCTCTTTTGACCATACAGAGCCTCCAGCTGGTTATGGGGCTGCGGTGCATCAGGCGCTTCCTCGACGGTCTCTTCCGGTTCGGGAGGATCGGCGGCAGGCGGAGTCTCCGCCTCATCGGCAGATTGCGTCTTTCGAAAACTCTTGCGGAGTGCCCCGGTCATATAACTGATCTCCCTGATATGCTTTTTATAATTTTTTGTTTTTTGCTGTAGATCTTTTCTATAATGAGGCAAGGCGTGATTTCAAGCATAAACCGCCGTGGACAGCTTAAATTGACGTGTATATGTGTATGCCATGATCCGCTCGGAACAGTTTGATGATATTTACTTTTCACCCGATGACGGGCTCGCGGAAACACATCATGTGTTTCTGCAGGGGAATAACCTGCCTGCGGCTTGGGAAAATCAAAAATCGTTCACGATTACGGAAACAGGATTCGGTACGGGGCTGAATTTCCTGTGCGCGTGGAAACTGTTCGATGAAACGGCAAAACCGGACCAAATTCTGGATTATGTCTCCTTCGAGAAATACCCGTTATCGCCATCCGTGATCCGCGAATCCCTGTCGCGCTGGTCCGGCCATTTTGGCGGGCGGCTGGAAACAATGGTGATGCACTATCCGCTGCGCGTGAACGGATTTCACCGCGTGCATTTGTCGCCGCGTGTGCGCCTGACTTTGATATTCGATGATGTGAATGACGCTTTGCCGCAACTGGTGGCGCCGCAGGGTGTGAATGCATGGTTCCTTGATGGCTTTGCCCCGGCGAAGAACCCGCAGATGTGGAGCGAAGTTTTGTTCCGCGAGATGCAGCGCCTCTCGGCTCCCGGCGCAACGGCGGCCAGTTTTACAGCCGCGGGCCATGTGCGGCGCAATCTGGCCGCGCATGGCTTCAGCGTGACCAAGGGACGTGGCTATGGTCGCAAGCGCGATATGACACTGGCAAATTTTATCGCCGCCGGGCAATCCGCAACGCCCTCGCGCGTGCAGCGCGTGGCGATCATTGGCGGTGGCCTCGCGGGGACCAGCTGCGCCTGGGCGCTGAAGCGGCGCGGTATCACGCCGGTCATCCATGAACCGTCGGGACATCTGGCATCGTTTGCATCGGGCAATCTATTGGGATTGTTCAATCCGCGTTTCTCGCGCTACCGCACGCCTGAGTCCGATTTTTACAGCAGCGGCTATGCGGCAATCGCGCGGTTGCAGGGGCTTGCCGAAACACCGCGCACCTGCGGCAGCCTGCATCTGGTCACCGATGATGAAAAACGCAAACGCTTCGAAGGCACTTGCGAAAACTGGGGTTGGCACGCCGATCATGCGCGTATGCTGAATGCGTCTGAAGCGGGAGAGGTCGCCGGGGTTGCG
>JAMHVA010000212.1:0-4480 GCA_035904625.1 Alphaproteobacteria bacterium
TGATAAAGTGAGCCTGCCATGTCTGAGCCCCAGAAACCCAAATCCGCGACCGGCGTCATCGTTTTGGCAGATGGCAGCGTATTCTGGGGCAAAGGGATTGGCGCGGAAGGAAAATCGGTCGGAGAAATCTGCTTCAATACGTCGATGACCGGGTATCAGGAAATCCTGACCGACCCCAGCTACGCCGGGCAGATCATCACCTTCACCTTCCCCCATATCGGCAACACGGGCACGAATGCCGAAGACATTGAAACCATGACACCGGCCTGCCGCGGGCTGATCCTGCGCGAGGATATCACCGATGAGTCGAACTGGCGCGCCACCAATACGCTGCAAAACTGGCTGGTTTCACAAAATATGTCCGGCGTGTGCGGCATCGATACCCGCGCCCTGACCCAGCGCATCCGTGATGCAGGCGCACCAAACGGTATCATCGCCCACAATGCCAAGGGTGAATTCGATATCGAAGCCCTGAAAAAAGAAGCCGCCGCATGGCCCGGACTGGAAGGCATGGATCTGGCCAAGGACGTATCCTGCACCCAAACCTATAGCTGGGATGAAACGCTCTGGAACATACAAACGGGACACGGCCAGCAAACCGCCCCCCGCTACCACGTCGTCGCGATGGATTTTGGCGCCAAGCGAAACATCCTTCGCTGCCTCGCCTCCGCCGGGTGCAAGGTCACCGTTGTTCCGGGAAATAGCTCCGCCGACAGCATTCTGGCCCTGAAGCCGGATGGCGTGTTTCTGTCAAACGGCCCCGGCGATCCGGCAGCGACAGGTGTCTATGCCGTACCGACCATCAAGACGCTGCTTGATAAAGACATCCCCGTTTTCGGGATTTGCCTCGGGCATCAGCTCCTCGGGCTGGCGCTGGGCGGCAAGACAGCCAAGATGCCGCTGGGTCACCGCGGCGCCAACCACCCGGTTCAGGATCTGGAAACAGGTGTCGTCGAAATTACCAGTCAAAACCATGGATTCTGCGTACTTCCTGAGACATTACCTCAGAATGTCGAGGTGACCCATATCAGTCTATTTGATCGCTCAAATGAAGGTTTAAGGGTAAAAGATAAGCCCGTGTTTTCAGTGCAATATCATCCGGAATCCTCCCCCGGCCCGCACGACAGCCATTACCTGTTTGAGCGTTTCATTGATATGATCGAAAATTCCAAGAAAGCCGCTTAAGAAGAATATTAGGTATGCTATTGTAAAAAATAGAAGAAACCTTGTTTTCTTGCCACTCGCACCCTAAATGCTTTAAGGTACAGCTCGGTATCCTGATGATTGACCCGATGGAGAGTTCTATGACAATTCGCACCCTGACATTTGCCCTTCTGGCATTCTCCTGCCTGAGCCTTTCCGCCTGCAGCGGCGGCATGTCACGATCCGACCGGGCTGTTCTGGGCGGCGCAAGTGGTGCGGCTGTCGGCGCTGTTGCAACGGATCGCTGGCAAGGAGCCCTGATCGGCGGCGGCATCGGCGCGGCCATCGGCGCAGCAACATACTAAAACACTTCTGAAAAATGACATCTCTAGCCGTAATCGATCTTGAGCTAACAGGACTGGAGATCAGTGAGGGCCACCGGGTAGCTTCGCTCGGGGTGGTTCGCCTTGGAAAAACACCAGAAACAGATCTCCACCGGGAATGGTTCTTCAAGACAGACATACCGACTGATGCTGACGGCATGCGCATCCACGGCATGAGCCAAGAATACCTTTCACGCTTTCCGACATTCCAGCAGCAATCACTTGATATCGCCGCCGTCATCGGCAATGCACACATCGTCCATCACTGCTGGCTCAAGAAAAACGATTCATCCAACGATGAGGATGCACTGGCATCGGAATTTAACCGCGCCGGGCTGGCGATCATTCCACATACACGGTGGATAAATATCAAGAAAGTCGCCATGGAGTTATCGCCCTCAGCTAACTCACTGGACAACATGCTCGACCTGTTTGGAATCGACCGCAGCGCACGCGCTGAAAGGCACGGTGCCCTGATCGACGCCAACCTGACAACGCAGCTTTTCAGAAAGATGCAACGCGATGTACGGACTGTGCCGATGATCGCAAAGCTGCTTGGACCACGCTAAAACTTACTTCGGCTCGAACCAGAGATCGCAATCGTAATCGAATGTGACTTCTTCACCCGCCCTGATATCGCGGGCAGCCGTCATCGTCATTTCCTTGGTCTCGAAATCGCAATCGAATTCCGCATTCGGATTCCTTGAATGGTTATAAAGGCCGATATAACCAAGACCGATGGCGTATTCGATATCTTCGCCCTTTTCTTCCCACAGGAAGCAGTAGTTTTCCAGCAGCAGTGACGAGCCATCAGCACGGGTCATATCCTCAACCGGGAACACAATCGCCGGTGAACGCTCGATCAGCGTGCCTTTGGCGATATCGACGCGGGCCACGATCCCGCGATCCTTGCCATCGATATAGGCCCATTCGATCAGCGGGTTCAAAGCAGGGGAAATTTCAGGTTTCTTCATTGCATGCACACTCATGTGGTTGTCTCCTCCAGACGTTGGACGAGTCCTATCCTCCGCCCGCCCAAAAGTCTTTAGGAATGAAGTCCTTAAGGCCGTATTTGCATTTTCTGGCAGCCGTTATATAAAGGCAGGATATAAAAACCATAATCAAACAGGGATACTATTATGAGAAAATATCTGGGAGCACTCTCCCTTGCCGTTGCCGCTATAACATCAGCCGTCACCGCGCATGCCGCCAAAGAAGACTGGGAAAACGACCCGGAAGTTGTATACGGCAATATCATTCACAGCAGCTGCACCAAGCCCACCGTCGACAAGCCGGCTGAGACAGCAACATTCGATATCGAATTTATCCGCACCAAGGCCGACTGGGACAAGATCCCCGATGCCGACAAGCCCAAGACATGGGAAACGATGAACGCGATCGCCAAGGAAACGCTTGATAAGGAATGGCGCGCCGCCATCGCCGGATTCACCGCACAGGAAATTGACGAACGCGATGATAATTACCGGACAATCGCCAGCCATGTGATGACGCTGATCGGCGACCGCGTGAAGGAACGCACCGGCGTTGAAATGCTGGTGGGTATCGATGTCGGACCGACCTTCAAAAAGGGCTGCACGCCCCCATGACAAGCCTGAGCAACAATGTCCGCCGCGCACGCAACGACTTTGCGTTCGCAGCTTTGATGTTCGTCGCCACCAGCGGCGGCAGCCTGTGGGTTGCCAATTCCATGGATGACGGCGAACGATTTGACCTGCATAGCCGCCTGCCGAAAACGGCCGAGATGACTGAATTCGCGAACTGGGGGGAAAGACTGATGCTCATTCCCTGTGCGGCATTCCCTCTCTTTAGCCTGTGGATTCTGCAGCGCCGCCGCAAGACCTATGAGGCCGCACTGGCAGCACCGCATCCATAAAGAAAGGCCCGTTTAAAAACGGGCCTTTGTTCTTTTTCTTGGATAACACACTCTCTGGTGCAAACCGCTGCTTGCCCGGAAACTCATTAACTTGAGTTTTTATAAAGTTTTATTTGTGAATATGTGAATTTTTATCATTTTATACGGCGATTTGCAAGTTTTTTATCTCCGACCGGACAGCGAAGCGGAAAAACCCATGCATTTCCGCCGCTTTTTCGGTGTGAAACCCGGAGAAAGAGTTTGCCCCGGCGGCCAGATTCACTTACACCATGGTTCTCGGTACACATCTTCACTGACCGAGAGTTTCATGCCCAAACGCACTGACCTGAAATCCATCTGCATCATCGGCGCCGGCCCTATTGTTATCGGGCAAGCTTGCGAGTTCGATTATTCCGGCACACAGGCCTGCAAGGCCCTGAAGGAAGAAGGTTACCGCGTCATTCTGGTGAATTCGAACCCGGCGACGATCATGACAGATCCGGGCTTTGCCGATGCGACATACATCGAGCCAATCACCCCTGCTGTCGTTGCCAAAATTCTTGAAAAAGAACGCCCCGATGCGCTACTGCCCACCATGGGTGGTCAGACGGCCCTGAATACGGCGATGGCCCTGCATGAAAACGGCACGCTGGAGCGCCTGAATATCGAACTGATCGGTGCCCGCGCCGATGTCATCGACCGCGCCGAAGACCGTCTGAAATTCCGCGACTGCATGGATGAACTGGGCCTCGAAAGCCCCAAGAGCCAGGTTGTCAGAACGCTCGATGAAGCGCGCGCCGCCCTGCCGACCATCGGATTGCCCGCCATTATCCGTCCTTCATTCACCCTTGCGGGCACAGGCGGCGGCATTGCCTACAACAAGGAAGAATTCGAGCATATCGTGCGCGAAGGCCTTGATGCCTCGCCCGTACATGAAGTGCTGGTCGAAGAATCCGTCCTCGGCTGGAAAGAATACGAGATGGAGGTCGTGCGCGACCGCAAGGATAACTGCATTATCATCTGCGCGATTGAAAACATCGACCCGATGGGCGTGCATACCGGGGATTCCATCACCGTTGCC
>JAMHVA010000213.1:0-1762 GCA_035904625.1 Alphaproteobacteria bacterium
TGCAGGTAGTCTTCTATGGCGGCACGCGCCTTTTGCTGACGCTCATGCCATTCCGCCAGAGTTTGGGCGATCGCATCGTCCACCACCTTGAATCGCTGATATGTCAGATTATACGGGGAATAAAGGCGCGGCGGTTCGGGGGATTGGTCCTGTCCCCCGCGTACCCGGCTACATGCTTGAAAAAGCAGGTATAAAATCATGATCCGTCCCTGTTCATTTTTATTATTCAGGGATTCTATAGGACGTTCCCGCCCCGGACGCAAGATTTACCAGTTTTCCTTGAACCAGACCTTGACCTGTTCCCAGATCGAGCCCGGCGCCGCCTGCGCCGTTACCGCCGCCGGAATTTCATGGCTGCGCTCGGCCACATAGGTCAGCAACCCGGCTGTGGTCGCGAACGCCGGGCCATTGACAGCCTCGGCCAGCCCGTTCACACGGATCGGGCGGCCCTGCCGCACCTGCTTGTCCAGCACCAGTTGTGCCAGATCGCGCAGGCCCGGTATCTGGCTGGCGCCGCCGGTCAGAACGACACGGCGACCGGCGACAGAACCCACGCCGCTTTCATTCAGGCGGGCACGGGTCAGTTCCAGAATTTCTTCCAGACGCGGCTGGATAATGCCGACCAGCAGCGAGCGCGGCACATGGTTCGGGTGGGTGCGGTCGTCTTCGCCGATCATCGGCACGTCGATCACTTCGTTTTCATCCGCCAGCGTCGCCATCGCGTTGCCGTAGAGCGTTTTCAGGCGCTCGGCATCCGCCAGCGACGTGGTAAGCCCGCGCGCAATATCACTGGTCACATGCTGGCCGCCCAGCGCGAGGGCATCGGAATACACCATCGCCCCGCCATGGAACACGGCAAACGATGTCACACCGCCACCCATATCGATGACAGTGCAGCCCAGATCCATTTCATCATCAACGAGTGATGACAGACCTGCCGCATAGGGCGACAGGCACAGCGCCGCAATATCCAGATGGCTGGCCTCGATGCAGGTGGCGAAATTCCGCAGCGCCGGGGTATCCCCCGTCACCAGATGGATATCAACACTCAAGTTCTGCCCCACCATGCCGCGCGGATCACGGATATTCGGATTGCCGTCAAGGCCATAGCCGATGGGAATGGTATGGATCAGTTCGCGCCCGGTACCAATCGCCTGATCCTGTGCCTTGGATAATGCCCGGCGGATATCGGTATCGGCAACCTCATGCCCCAGCGTATGAACATCGACGCTGAAATTATGCGATTTGCCGTGCACACCCGGCATGTTGATGATGACTTCGCGCAAGGGGTAGCCCTTCATCGCATCCGCCGCCATGTTTTCGGCGGCATGAACGGTCTGGCGAATGGCCGCCTCAGCGGCAGTCATATCAACGACCGTGCCCGACTTGATGCCCATCGCCGCCTGATGCCCGATACCCAGAACCTGAAAACGGCCTTCATCATCGACCACGCGGGCAATGAAGCACGCAATCTTGCTGGAACCGATATCCAGAGCAGCAATGACGGAACCTTTGGGACGGGGACGTTGTTTCATGAGCGGAAAACGATAAGACCTGAAGAAATAAGCGGAGACCGAGAGCATCACACTCTCTCACAGGATATTTTCCTATATTCCGGAAAAATGCAAGATGCGAGAGCGAAAGACCGCCTAAAACTCGGGAATTTGCATTTTCAGTTCAGCCCGTGCCCGTTTGGCAATGTAATGGGCCTTCGCGTACAGCATTTCATCCTGTGCCTGTATCACATACTGGAGGAAAGATT
>JAMHVA010000214.1:0-8908 GCA_035904625.1 Alphaproteobacteria bacterium
GAAGCGGTCACGCAATGGGTTGGTCAGAAGGCCGCTGCGTGTTGTGGCACCAATCAACGTGAAGGGCGGCAGATCAATTTGCACCGAGCGGGCGGCAGGCCCCTCGCCGATGATCAGGTCCAGTTTGCGATCCTCCATCGCCGGGTAAAGAATTTCTTCGACGACTGGGTTCAGGCGATGAATTTCATCAATAAACAGCACGTCATGAGGCTGCAGGTTTGTCAGGATCGCCGCGAGGTCGCCCGCCTTGGCAAGAATGGGGCCTGAAGTTGAACGAAATCCAACACCCAGTTCACGGGCAATAATTTGCGCCAGTGTCGTTTTTCCAAGACCCGGTGGACCAAACAGCAGGACGTGATCCATCGCGTCACCACGCTTCTTCGCGGCCTCGATAAACACGCGCAGGTTTTCACGCAAGGATTGCTGTCCGATAAAATCATCCAGTTGCACGGGGCGAAGTGCGTGATCATCATTCAGCTCATGCGGTAAACGTTCACGATCCAGATCGGGATTTTTCACGGCGATATCACTCATGATCCCAGCTCCTTCAGCGCGAGTTTCAGAATTTCAGACAGGTTATCGTTCGCTTTATCGCGCACCTGCAGGACAGCAGAGTATGCATCCGCCCGTCCATAACCAAGATTGACGAGAGCTGAAACCGCATCACTCTCGACATTGGCAGCGGTTGCCTGTTCAGACATCTTGGCGATTTTGCCAGTGGCAGGCTTTGGCGGTAGCGCCAGATCGATCTTGGCCGCTTTGTCTTTCAGTTCGGTGACGATGCGGGTCGCCAGTTTAGGGCCGACGCCATCAGCCTGCCGCACAAATGCTGCATCACCCGATGCAATCGCAAACCCTAGGCGGTCCACCGGGCATGTCGAGAGAATGGCCATACCGACTTTCGCCCCCACCCCCTGCACGCTGGTCAGCAGCCGGAACCACTCCTGCTCCGCCTTGTCCATAAATCCATAAAGATGAATATGATCTTCGCGCACATGCGTATCGATCAGCAGCGACACAGGTTCGCCCTTCTGTACGCGCGATAACGTACGGCCACTGGCAAAGACCTGATAGCCCACGCCATTGACATCAAGGATCAGAGAATCCTGTCCGGCGCTGTCCATGATACCTGAAAGCTTTGCAATCATCGTGCGGACCCCGACATAATGCCACCCATCAGCTTACGCGATGCTGCATGGTGGGCGTGTGTAATCGCAACAGCCAGAGCATCGGCCTGATCTTCACCGATCTTGCCCGCCGCGGGCAGCAATGTCTTGATCATCATGCCTATCTGATCTTTGGTGGCGTGGCCTGTTCCCGTCAGCGATTTCTTGACCAGGTTGGCCGGGTATTCATCAACCTCGATCCCTCTACGTGCAATCGCGACAATGGCGGCGCCACGCGCAAACCCCAGCTTCAAGGCGGATGCCGCATTCTGGTTTACAAACGTTTCCTCAATCGCGGCTGTATCGGGTTGCCATTGATCGTAAACGTCACTCAGGCCCGCATCGAGCGTGGCAAGGCGTGCGTAAAGCGGTAATCCAGCATCAGTCTTGATCAAACCACAGGCAACATAAGCCAGCCGGTTTCCCTCTGACTCGATGATGCCCCAGCCTGTTTTCTGCAATCCGGGATCAATGCCGAGAATGCGCATATTTATGTCTTTCGTTAGGACGCCAGAAGGCGCTGCATGACGTCTTCGCTGACTTCGAAGTTTGTAGTGACGGTCTGGACATCATCATTGTCTTCCAGAACGTCGATGAGTTTCATGATCGATGTGGCTTGTTCTTCGTCCAGCGCTGTCATGACGTTGGGCTTCCAGACAAAGGCGGACTTCTCAGGTTCGCCGAATTTGGCTTCCAGCGCTGCCATCACGGTGCCGAGTTGATCAGTCGCCGTTTGAACGATGTGAAACTCCTCATCCGACTGACAGTCGTCAGCGCCCGCTTCCACAGCGGCTTCAAACATGGTTTCCGCCGATGCGATGTCCAGTTTATATTTGATCTCGCCAACGCGGTCGAACATGAATCGTACCGAGTTGGTTTCGCCGAGGTTACCGCCATACTTGCTGAAGGTCGATCTCACATCACCCGCGGTGCGGTTGCGGTTGTTGGTTAGGGCATCGACGATGATGGCGATGCCACCGGGGCCGTAGCCTTCATAGCTCACTTCTTCGTAGTGATCATCCGCACCCGAGCCCGTGGCCACATCGATTGCTTTCTTGATGCGATCATTCGTCATATTCTCTTCGCGTGCCCATAGCACGGCAGCGCGCAGACGCGGGTTAAACGCAGGGTCAGGACCGCCCATTTTCGCGGCGACTGTAATTTCGCGCCCGATTTTGGTGAAAATCTTTGCCCGTTTGGCGTCCTGACGCCCTTTGCGGTGCATGATGTTTTTAAACTGGGAATGGCCTGCCATTTATGAAAATCCGGAATACGGGGGAACAGAACGGAAACACTCCTCAAAAAATGACGGATTTACAGGGAAAAATCAATCCCCTAAACTATGTCATCCACGTTCTGTGTGGCGTTTCGGAAAAGTATCTATCTATTTGGACCAAAATACATTTTCGAAAAACTTCCTGTTAATCACTCTTCAATTCTTTGCTCTTTAAAATAAAAAGAAAAGCTACAATAAAGCCATAGACCAGAAGATTCCTTTTAAGGGACCAGATCGATCGCATGCCGTACCAGATGCATAAAATCAGCGTGCTGGTTGTCGAAGACAACTTGCCCATGCTTGAAATCACCAAGTCACTTTTGCTGACCTTTGGTGTCGGCCACGTCATTACCGCCCAGAACGGAGAGATCGGGTTCAAGCGCTTTTGCGAACTCAATCCGGATATCGTGATTGCCGACTGGATGATGAAGCCGGTTGACGGCATATCCCTGACACGCGTTATCCGCAACGATCCCAAAAGCCCCAACCCGTTTGTGCCGCTGATCCTGATGACGGGCTTTAGTGAAAAACGCCGCGTATTCCAGGCGCGTGACGCCGGTGTAACCGAATTCCTCGTGAAACCATTCAATGCGCGCGACCTTTATAAAAGGCTCGTGCAGGTTATTGAGCGCCCGCGTCAGTTTGTGCGGGCAACCGATTTCTTCGGCCCTGATCGCCGCCGCCGCAGCCATGGCCCTTATGAGGGCCCGATGCGCCGCGAGAGCGATATGATGAATGCGCCGACCAAAGAAGCTTTACTGGCCCAGCAAGAGCAAGCCCACAAAACGTTGTCGCGTATTCGCGAGCAGACGGGTCTCAAGAAGGGCGACAAATTTGATATTGACCCAAATGATATTGACTTGGTCTGAGAGTAAATGACCGGATAAGAAAGACGAAAATGACGGCAGATACGGCAGATAAAGAAAATTTTTCGCACCATTATAATCAGGAACCCCGGCGCAAGGCGGAGTATCTGAGACCCCCGAACACTCTGAAAGCCAAAGTAGGATCGGGCGGCATCAGCGATGCTATTCTGGACAAGGCTCAGGCCTTGCTTGAGAATAACGTCGTCGATTTTCAGCCCCTGGCTGAAATTTACCTGCAAAGCCTGATGAAGGCGATTGAAACAGCGCAGAAAAATCATGACAAGCAGGACAATGAAAACCTGATTGCGGCGATGATCTATCCGGCTATCCAGTTGAAAGCCAATGGCGGCATGTTTCATTATCCGCTGATTACCACAATGGCTGATCGCCTGATCCAGTATCTGGAGGTTATTGTCGAGCCGGATCTGGATGCGGTTGAAATCGTTCTCGCCTTCCACACAACATTACGGGCCGTCATTATGGGCCGGGTGGTGGGAAATGGTGGCCGACACGGTCAGGAACTTCTGGCTGCGCTGAACGATGCCTGCATGCGTTACTTTGAACGCTATCCGTACAATCACAGTTCGTACAAGCTGGACTACACCGAAGAATTCTAGACTAGGCAGGTGCGAATACGCCGCCGCCCAGCCCCAGTATGCTGCTGCGTGCGGTGTTTGCCGCCACCGTAACAGGCCGCTGTATTTCCACTGCCTCGACGGCGCGATTGAAGCTGTCCTGCAGCGAACTGAGCTGATGCTGCCGGCCCCGGGTCGATACCTTAATGGTGTTGCCACTGATATCCCCGACCCATGTGACGATATCGAATTTTGAATTGATGGATGTGACCGAACGCTCGATCTGGTTCAGCGTGATATCCGATTTTGTTTCGCCAAACTCTTCCTGAATTTTTCGCGGCAGGCCCTTCAGGTCATCGCGGAACAGCCCCGGGCTGTTGAAAGCAAAAATTTCAGGCGAGCGGTGCAGCAAGCCGATGGCCTTTGACAAGTATCCGCCCATTGAATGCCCCACATATTCGGCCTGCGACGGATCGACCCCGAATTTTTCAGCCGCAATTTTTACAAATTTATAGGCATCTTTCAGTTGTGCCGGGCTTTTCCCCAATGCCAGACGTGCGACATCATCCAGATCTTTCCAGCCATCCATTCCACGGAAGGCAAAGATATGCTGATCGCGGCCATTAACGGTCCGCGTGTACAGCGCTCCGTCAAAGCCATGATCACCCAGTCCGGAGACTTGCGCAGATGAAAACACGCGCCGCCAACCGCCTGGTAATGGTTTTGATGCTGGATTGGCTTCGTCGTATACGTCGCTGGCAACAGCAAAACGTTGACGCACAGACTCAAGTTCAGATGTACTCAGTTCCCCCGGTTTCACCCAGACTCTACCCCATATCGTGAATTATTATTAGCATCACCTTATATTATGGGATATAAAAAGTCAAGATTATTGGAAAATATGTAACTTTATTACAATCTAGAATTCCGGCATTTCTGGTTTGAGGCGGGGCCCGACCCTGACCCGTCCGATATTTTTTGCCAAACCTGTCTTGTCATCGGTTTCGATCAGGCAACCGCATAGTGTGGCCTCGCCATCGGCAGGGCTTAAACGATCCATCGAGATCTTTTTCACGAAGCGCTGGATGGGGACATCTTTTTTCATACCGATCACGCTGTCATAGTCGCCTGTCATCCCGGCATCGCTCATGAATGCCGTGCCACCGTTCAGGATATGATCGTCAGCGGTCGGAATATGAGTATGCGTACCGACGATCGCCGAGACATAACCATCAAGATAATGGCCGAACGACATTTTCTCGCTGCTGGCTTCACCATGAAAGTCGACGAAGATCGCGTTGACGGCACGCCCCAGCGGATGAGCCTGCGCCAGCTCCATGGTCATGGAAAACGGATCGTCGAGCGGGTCCATAAACAGACGTGCCATGGCATTTACAATCATGATCTTGCGGCCATCGGGCAAAGCGTGAATGTAATGCCCCTTCCCCGGCAGGGCTTTGGGGTAATTGACCGGGCGCACCAGACGCGGATCGCGGTCGATGTAAGTCAGGATTTCCTTGTTGTCCCATGCATGATTGCCCAGCGTGATGCAATGAGCGCCGCATTCATAGAACCCCTTGCAGATATCAGACGATATACCGATCCCATGCGAGGCATTTTCGCCATTCACAATAACAACATCGGCTTTCAGTTTGTTTGAAAGTACGGGAAGGTGTTTTTCGATTGCATCCCGGCCCGAACGGCCCACAACGTCGCCTACAAAAAGTATTCTCATATATGTCTTTGCACCTTTCCGGGTGTAATAATCCAGTCCATCTTCTGGTCGTGCGGTTCAGCGGGCAAATTGAATAGCACGGCCTGCAGGGAATAGCCAATTCCCACGGCCCGCACCTTTTTGCGTTCCCTTAAGGTGGCCAGCGTCGCATCGTAATAGCCCCCGCCATACCCCAGCCTGTTGCCATGCCGGTCGAACGCCAGTAACGGTACGGCGATAATGTCGGGCTCTAGCCATTGGGTCTTGTCGTTCACTTCGGGCTGCATGACATCAAACGGCCCCTTCACAAGAGCAACAGATTCATTCCACTCGGCGAACTTTAACTCACGGCTGTTCTTCTGAATAACGGGAAGTGCACATATAACCCCGGCCTTGATCAGGCTTTCGATCAGTGGCCCGGTATCAAACTCTTTCCCGCGCGGCCAGTACACAGCCACCACCTGCCCGGCTGACGGTTTCAGGCATTCGAAAAATTCAGATACGAATTCGTCCATGTCTTCCGACATCGGATCGATGGAATTGCGGAAGCGGATTGCTTCTTCCCTGAGGGTTTGTTTACTGCTCATAACCAAGAACTATACGGTAGTTGACCAGAAAAGGAAGGTGGGGTCGCCACGCGAGCCGTGTACATGCAAGCTTATCCGCTACTGGCCAAACAACCAGGTGGGCGCCGTATGTTCCAGACCACGGCCCGGACAGGGACAGCTCCCGAGCAAAGAAAGCATAGGCCCGAGGGATGAAGGTGTATTCACGCGAACCGCAGCGAAGCCCCGCAGATATTATAGCAAAAACTACCGCCCGAGGGGTAATGAATTTAACGGGCAGGCCCCAGTCAGTGAATTAAATTTTCTGAAGGCGCTCGGCGACCGTATCGATACGGCTGGCAAGCTGTTCGATCGCGGCGAGGATTTCCAGTTCGTCTTCCTCGGAAACACGCTGCTCCGCCTCGACCTCCACTTCCTCGCGAACGACTTTCGGTGCGCGGGCGCGCAACTCGGCCACCATATCGCGGAGTTCGTAGATTTCGTCGGCCAGAACCAGTGTTGTAAGGACCAGAAGATGGGCTTCGTTCGTGGCGGCCCCGGCGGCGGCGATTTCGCGCAGGCGGGCATCCACATATTTGCCAAGCTCCGCGACACGACGTTCCTGCCCGACGTCGCAGGCCACATTATATATTTTGCCGTGAATACTGAGATTGACGTCAGACATGTAAAACCCCTGAATTATGCCTCGCGCAGGATCTGTTCGACTTTTTCAATCGCAACATCCAGCTTGCGGGCCAAGGCAGCCGGATCGGCTACATAGGCACCACGATTTGCATTCGCAACGGCTGGCGCTGAAAACAAATCAATCTGGGGGGCGGCGGCGCCTTTTTTCTTCAACTGACCAACTTTTTGCTCCTGACGGATGGCTGCAGCCTCCAGTTTGGATACTGCACCGTTCAGATTGGTCATCGCTTGAAGAATAGCAGACACGGAAAGCCTCCCCTTCCTTTGAGAGAATTTATTGTTAAGTTCTTACGCACGTGAATATGCGTACATAGCAATCCCCCCCGGCCCGGTCAAGTGACCCGGCGCTTATGAACCGGGGAAATTCACAGGTAATTTGCGGGAATTCTCCAGCCCTGAACCCCTTATTCCCGTTGACCTTTTGCCCGCAAAACGGCATGTTTGTGGGGTTTTTCAGCCCCCTTGTGACCGGAGCGCACAATGAAGTTCAAGTTCAAACCCCGCCAGACCGAAGACAGCCAGCCTCAGGCCCCCGAACTTGACCTGACCCAGATGGCCAACGCCATCCGTGCCCTGTCGATGGATGCCGTTGAAAAGGCAAAATCCGGACACCCCGGCATGCCGATGGGAATGGCCGATGTCGCCACTGTGCTCTTCAGCAAATTCCTGAAATTCGATCCCGCCAACCCGGAATGGGCTGACCGCGACCGCTTCATCCTGTCGGCGGGCCATGGCTCGATGTTGCTCTATTCCCTGCTGTGGCTGACCGGTTATCAGAAAATTTCTGTCGATGACATTAAAAACTTCCGCCAGTTGCACAGCCTTACCCCCGGGCACCCCGAGGTCATGCAGGATGCCGGTATTGAAACAACCACCGGCCCGCTGGGGCAGGGCATTTCGAATGCTGTCGGATTTGCACTGGCAGAACGCATTCTGAACAGCCGTTTCGGCGACGATCTGGTCGACCACAGGACCTATGTCATCGCCAGCGATGGCGACCTGATGGAAGGTATCAGCCACGAGGCCTGCGCGCTGGCAGGACACCTGAAACTCAATCGTCTGGTCGTTCTGTATGATGATAACGGCATTTCAATTGATGGGCCGACATCCCTGTCCTATTCCGACGACGTGACGAAGCGTTTCGAGGCTTATGGCTGGGCCGTCCAGATGATTGACGGTCACGACACGCGGGCGATTGAAGACGCCCTGATCGCCGCCCAGGGCTCTGACCGTCCGGTCATGATCCGTTGCAAGACAACGATTGGATACGGCGCACCGACTAAAGCCGGGACATCCGGGAGCCACGGTTCACCGCTGGGCGAGCAAGAAATCAAGGGTGCGCGCGAACAGCTGGACTGGCCGCACGAGCCGTTCTTCATCCCGACGGAAACGCTGGCGATGTGGCGTTTTGCCGGACGGCGCAACGCGCTGGAGCAGCAAGACTGGTCTGCCCGTCTGGAGAGCAACCGTTACAAGGCGGATTTCCTGAAAGTGATCGCTGGCGATGTCAGTGTGTCGATTGCCGGGCCGCTGAACGAGCTGAAGCAAAAATACCTGAAGGATCGCCCGAAGCTGGCCACACGCCAGACATCCGGCGACGTTCTTGAAAAGATCATCCCCGTCCTGCCGAACCTGATCGGCGGCTCCGCTGACCTGACACCGTCGAACAACACGCAGGTCAAAGGCCCGTCAGCGATCAGTGCCGGTCATTACGAAGGCCAGTATGTTTATTACGGCGTGCGCGAGCATGGTATGGCGGCAGCTATGAACGGTATGGCCCTGCATGGCGGGATCATTCCTTACGGTGGAACATTTATGCAATTCACCGACTATTGCCGCCCGTCCATTCGCCTGTCTGCCCTGATGAAGCAGCGCGTTGTATACGTCATGACGCATGACTCGATTGGCCTTGGCGAAGACGGACCGACACACCAGCCTGTTGAGCATCTGGCCGCGCTGCGCGTGATTCCCAACTTGTTGACAATGCGTCCCGCTGACGGTGTTGAAACGGCGGAGTGCTGGGAAATCGCCCTCACAGAACGTCAAAGCCCCTCCGTTCTG
>JAMHVA010000215.1:0-2284 GCA_035904625.1 Alphaproteobacteria bacterium
TGCTGCCCTATTTCAACCGTCAGGCGATGGTGGGGATGGATGAGGTCGAATTCCGCCGCAAGTCTTTGGATGTCGCATCGGTCTTACTGTCTGTCGAACGTATGGGCCGTGATCTGGATGAAATCGCGTTCCCGGAAGATACGACAGGCAATCTGGAGCGTGCGAAAGAAACAGATTCACGCATCACGACTGTTTATGTTCATCATGGAAAGCCGCTGGAGAGCATGCCGTCGTTTATCGATCATCAGGTGAAGAACCCGCGCGAGCTTGTCACGCGGATCGCGGAAGGGTATCGCCGCCGTATCTGGGTGCCGGGGCATACGCCCGCGTAAATTACGTGAATTTTATTCTTTGGCCTTGAGGCTTTCCGGATTGAGGTCGGGCAGCTTGTAATCGCCATCCGCCAGCAACAGCATTTTCGGATAACCGGGCAATGTCATGAACAGGCCGGTTTCGTCCTCGAAATTATCTTCGCCGCCGAGAAACAGGAATCCATCATCGGCCATCTGGTCCGCCAGCAGGCCCAGAACTTTCTCGCGCGCGTCGCGATTGAATTCGTTCATGACGTTGCAGCAGAAAATGACGTCGAATGTGCCGAAGCTGCCGGTTTCATGCAACAGGTTGGATGTCTGGAATGTTACCCGGTTTTTGAGTTCATCCTTGACGTTCCAGCCCAGACGGCTTTGTTCGAAATATTCGATCAACTGGCGGATCGATGTTTCGCTTTGTGCTTCGTGCGGGTTGTAAATCGCGCGTTCCGCATAGGCCAGCGATTCATCGGAAATATCCGTCGCCAGCATTTCAAGATTCCATTTCTTATTCGCTTTATGCGCTTCCATCGCGCGCAGGGCCGCGATCTGCATGCTCCAGACTTCCTGGCCGGTCGAGCATCCCGCCGACCACATGCGAATTTCGCGCTTCTTCTTTCTGTGCTTGATCAGGTAAGGAATGACAACGAATTCCAGTGCCTCAAAATTATCGGTATCACGGAAAAATTTTGTATCGTTCGATGCCATGGCCTGTACGACATCATGCACCAGCTGGGGTTCCGGCACGCCGCGCAAGGCGAGCGTCATCGATTCAATGGTCGGGTATCCCCATTTGCGCACGATGGGCGACAGGCGCGATTCCAGCAGATAGGTCTTGTTGGGATCGATATCGACCCCGGTTTCCTGCACCAGCAGTTCGCGGTATACTTCAAAATCACCCAGTCTCATATGACTTCACTCACTTCGACGCCGATTTTCACAAGTTTGGAAAGGATCATGTCGCGGTTGAACGGCTTCATGACGTATTCGGTGGCCCCGGCGCGCAAGGCGCGCTCGATATGGCTGAGGTTGTCTTCGGTGGTGCAGAAAATGACTTTGGCGTGATCGCCGTTTTTCATGTCGCGCAGCTTCTCGACGAATTCCAGACCGCTCATGATCGGCATGTTCCAGTCAACAATCACGACATCGGGCATGCTTTCTTCGCAGGCCTCATAGGCGTGCTTGCCGTCTTCCGCCTCGCGGCAGAGGAAACCCAGATCTTCCATGATTCTTCTCGATACCTGACGAACCAGACGGCTGTCATCGATTACAAGGCACGTCGTCATTTTTTATTGTCCCACACGCAAATGTCCTGGTTATCATTCTAGGGGTCAGTTGGTTAACCGGGCCTTAACAGCCTGAAATGTCTTGCAAACTTTTGTGGATATTCATCCGGTTATTCCGCCTAAAACAAACGTGCTTTCCCTGAAAAACCGGTGATTGGAGACCCGTTAGGGCCTGCGGTTATCCAGAAAAAGCACGTTGCCTATTCGTCTTTTTACACACCCTCCCGATCGTCCTGTTTGTCCAAGATCCGGGAGACTTCAAACTAACCCTCGAGCGCGATGATTGTTATGTTTGGCGCTTCGTTACCTCCAATCTATCGCAGACCGGTAAAAACAGCCTTAACAAAAACAGAAATTATATAATAAAATCAATGATTTGATACAATTTATCTCAAATTTTATCGATCGTGGTTTCCTGCGCTCCGAAAGTAGCTGATAATTCCGTGCTGAGGGTTTTTCATGATGGCTGATGATCACGAACTGGCAAAGAGAGCGTGCGCGGGCGACCGGCAGGCTTTTGAACTGCTGGTCACCCGCCATTATGATTTTATGTACCGGATTGCGTATCGCTGGTGTGGAAACCGTGCCGATGCAGAGGATATTACGCACAATGCGTTCCTGAAGATGGCTGAATATTTGCGCGGGTTCCGGTTTGAATCATCGTTTCGAACATGGCTGTGCCGTCTGGTG
>JAMHVA010000216.1:0-2240 GCA_035904625.1 Alphaproteobacteria bacterium
AGTTGATCTTCAATATCTGTCGCAATCATGTGCGGCTCATTTCGCAACAGTGCCTGACTTAACTCCAGACGCTCGGAAAGGGGGCTATATATTCCTGCACTCTTTAGCGGATTACGCGGCGACACCATCCACCAGATGGCATCCAGTTTTAAAATCCTGAGAGCCGCCCGGCTGATCGCCAGATGCCCCGCATGAGGCGGATTGAACGATCCCCCAAACAGGCCCACGCGCATTCCGCGCCAGCGATTGGAGTCCTGCGTATGAATAGAGGTCTTGAGCAAAATAAAATAGCCTTCCTCAAGGGAAGGCTATCACAGCAGCGCTGACAATGAAAATTAGTTCAGATGGCCAGCGACTGTTTTAATCGACTGCTCGACGAGACGAGCGTTTGTTTTCTCATCCATCTGCTTGGCGATGATTTCTGCAGTCGCCTTTACAGCCAGTTCTGCAGCGTAGGATTTAATATCCTGAAGCGCGACATCTTCCATGCGTTGCAGGCGGTCTTTCAACTGCGCTTCCTTGCGGGCGATCAGTTCATTCAGTTCGGCTTCGGCAGCTTTCTGGATTTCTGCGGCATGCTTTTGCGCTGATGCAACGATGGCTTCCGCTTCTTTCGCCGCGTCGCGCTGCTTACGCTGATACTGCGCCAGAAGCTCCTGCGCTTCAATGCGCAGGGATTCTGCGGTTTCTATCTCCTTGCGGATTTCCTCGATGCGACCGTCCAGCTTGCCCAGCATCAGCTTCAGGCCGAACTTCCAGAACCCGATCGCGAAGATCACGAACGAAATCAGAACCCAGTTTGTTGCTTCCTGAAAGAATGCCATGGTTACGCAGCCTCGCGCTTGTTAATCGACTGAACAATGCTTTTCGCATGATCAAGGTCGGCCGGTGTGCCGATGATCTTGGCTGCGGCTTCGCTCGCAACTTCAGCAGCTATGGTTGTCATTTGCTCCATCGCCTCAGCCTTGGTTGCCAGAAGGCGAACCTCAAGGGCATTGATCTGATGATCTGCCTTTTCACGAAGCGTCTTCAGCGACGTTTCCGTCTTGTGCTTCATGGTCTGGTGAACATCACCCACGAGATTTGCCGCCTGAAGGCGTGACTGATCGAGATTTGACTCGTAAGCGGCCTGAACGCTGTCGGCTTCCTTGCGGAGGCGTTCGGCGGTTTCAAGGTCGCTCTCGATATGTACGCGGCGGTTTTCAAGGATCCCCGAAATATCCGGAAGGACACGGCTTGAAAACACCGCATACAAAATAACGAACGTCACCGCCAGCCAGAAAATCTGGGTGGGGAAGGTGGTCGGGTCGAACTGGGGAAGGCCAGCACCGCCGCCTTCCGCATGTTCGCCGCCATGATGAGGATCGGCAGCAAATGCAGCCTGAACGCCAAACGCCACTGAAACCATCAGGGCGCAGAACGTGTAAGCAGCGAGTTTGTTCAGTCGATCCATCATCATAGTGCCTTACTTACTTTCGTGTCCGGGATTATTTGCCGAACAGGATAACCAGAGAGATAACCAGCGCGAAAATCGCCAGAGCTTCTGTCAGAGCGAAGGTCAGGAAGAATTTCTTGTCCAGCAGTTCGAGTGCGCCCGGGTTACGGCCAACAGCTTCGTTGTAGGACGAGAAGATCAGACCAAGACCAATACCAACGCCCAGAATCGGCATCAGAGCCAGAGCGGCGGCGATCAGTTTTGCGGCTTCGAGTTCCATTATTTTACTTCCTTCTTCAGTAGTGTGGTGTGGTTAGTGGTGAAGTTCAACCGTGTCTTTCAGGTAGATACATGAAAGGACGGTAAATACGTATGCGTGAAGCAGCGCGATCAGGAATTCAAACCCGATCAGGATCACGTTAAAGAACATCGGTACAAGACCCGCAACAAAACCGGCGGGGGCCATATTTGCAGCCACGGCTGCCCCCAGCATGCTGAAACTAAACCCGGCGAACACTTTCAGCATCAGGTGGCCCGACATCATGTTCGCGAAAAGACGAACGGAGAGCGTTACCGGGCGCGCCAGGAACGAAACTAGCTCAATCGGAATGATCAGCGGGAACAGCCATACCGGAACGCCCGGCGGCACCAGAAAGCTGAAGAATGCCGGGCCGTGTTTTACAACGCCGATAATCAGCACGGTGAAGAAAATCAGCAACGCCAGCGCCATCGTCACAATAATGTGGCTGGTGTATGTGAAAGAGTAGGGGATCATGCCCAGCAGGTTCCCCATCAGGACAACCAT
>JAMHVA010000217.1:0-1958 GCA_035904625.1 Alphaproteobacteria bacterium
GGGCTGCACCGGCGGCGAGGAAGACGGCGTCGGTTCCGACGATATCGACAACGCAAAACTTTACACACAGCCGGAAGATGTTCTGAAGGCCTATGATCTACTGACCCCACTGGGCCATTTCTCGGTGGCGGCATCGTTCGGCAACGTCCATGGCGTTTACAAACCGGGTAACGTCAAGCTGCGCCCGGAAATTTTGAAGAACTCGCAAGACCTCGTGCAGAAAACACACAAAACAGCGCCCAACCCACTGGACCTCGTGTTCCATGGCGGCTCCGGTTCCGACAAGGGCCAGATTGCGGAATCGCTGGGTTACGGCGTCTTCAAGATGAACATTGATACTGATACACAATTCGCTTTCTCGGAACCTGTCGGTAAATTTGTCGAGGCCAACGCCAAGGCGTTCAAATATCAGATCGATCCGGAAGACGGTACGCCGTACAAAAAGCTGTACGACCCGCGCAAATGGCTGCGTCTCGCTGAGGAAGGTGTTGTCGCCCGTCTGGGCGAAGCTTTCGCTGATCTGCGCTCGACAGGCAAAACGCTGGCCGACAGCAGCAAAATATCGAAAGTGGCCTGATGGTTTCTCAATCGCCGAATGAAAGACGTGCCGACAGAAGTATAACTGCCCGCGTTTTTTATTTTATAATCGGGGCCTTTGCAGGAGCATATCTAGTCCTTAATTACTATCCGGCTACATCACCATCACCTGTGATTTTTGTAGGCGCTGTAATTGGAGCCGGATTATTAGGACTACTCACAAGACGTTTAGTTTTTGAACTTTTTAGAATTTAGGGGAAAACATCATGGAAACTACCGCGCTTATCGTCGCAGCCGTTCTGTTGCTGCTGGTCTTCAAAGGCGTGAAAGCCGTGCCGCAAGGAATGGAATATACGGTCGAACGTTTTGGCCGTTACACCATGACGCTGCGCCCGGGTCTGAACTTCATCGTGCCGATCATTGACGCGATCGGCGCCAAGATGAACATGATGGAAACGGTTCTGGATGTTCCGTCACAGGAAGTTATTACCAAGGATAACGCCCTCGTCCGCGTTGACGGCGTTGTGTTCTATCAGGTCATGCATGCCGCCAAGGCTGCGTATGAAGTGCGCAATCTTGAACTGGCGATCCTGAACCTGACAATGACGAACCTGCGTACCGTTATGGGCTCGATGTCCCTCGATGATCTGTTGTCAGAGCGCGATGCGATTAATGCGCGTCTGCTGGGCATCGTCGATGAAGCCACGGCACCATGGGGTATCAAGGTGACACGTATCGAGATTAAAGATATCAGCCCGCCACGCGATCTGGTCGACTCGATGGCCCGCCAGATGAAGGCAGAGCGTGAGAAGCGCGCCGTCATTCTGGAAGCACAGGGTCTGCGTGAAGCAGCCATTCTGAAAGCCGAAGGTGAAAAACAGGCCGCCGTTCTGGAGGCCGAGGGCCGCAAAGAAGCCGCGTTCCGTGATGCTGAAGCGCGAGAGCGGGCGGCAGAAGCCGAAGCAACCGCTACCACAATGGTGTCGACCGCCATCGCGAATGGCAATACGCAGGCCATCAACTACTTCGTCGCGCAGAAATATGTTGAAGCTCTGGGGCAATTTGCCCAATCGACAAACCAGAAGATTATCTTCATGCCGCTGGACTCATCCAGCGTGATGGGATCAATCGGCGGCATCACCGAACTGGTTCACGATGCCCTGGGCAAAAAAGTCGCATAAATAATGTTTTAATGCGATGTCATCCCGAGCGTAGTCGAGGGATCTGATCCGCTATCAACCTGAAAAGATCCCTCGACTACGCTCGGGATGACAATAAGGAGATGATTTATATGGAACAGTTTTTTAACGATATGACGTTCTGGCACTGGTTCATTCTGGGCGGCGCCCTGATGATCATCGAAATGCTGGTCCCCAGCACGCTATTCCTGTGGCCGGGTGTCGCGGCGTTGCTTGTTGGTG
>JAMHVA010000218.1:0-3173 GCA_035904625.1 Alphaproteobacteria bacterium
TACGCAGGAACATGGTTATACTGAAGTGTCGCCGCCGCTGCTGGTGCGTGACAATGCGCTGTATGGCACGGGCCAGTTGCCGAAATTCGCGGAAGATTTGTTCCGCACCACGTCCGATCACTGGCTGATCCCCACTGCTGAAGTCTCGCTGACCAATATAGTGGCTGATATGATCATCGAGGGCGATGATGACCTGCCGCGCCGTTATACCGCGCATACGCCGTGCTTCCGTTCCGAAGCGGGTTCGGCGGGCAAGGACACGCGTGGCATGATCCGCCAGCACCAGTTCTATAAGGTGGAGATGGTCAGCATCACGACACCGGACCAGAGCGTCGCCGAACATGAACGCATGACGCAGTGCGCCGAGAATATCCTGAAGAAGCTGGAATTGCCGTTCCGCACGATTTCCCTGTGCACGGGTGATATCGGTTTCGGTTCACGCAAGACATACGATATCGAAGTCTGGCTGCCGGGGCAGGACCGTTACCGCGAGATTTCAAGCTGTTCCAACTGTGGTGATTTTCAGGCCCGCCGTATGAAAGCCCGTTTCCGCAAGAAGGGCGAGAAGGACACGCAATTCGTTCACACGCTGAATGGTTCCGGTTTGGCTGTCGGGCGCGCGTTGATTGCGGTCATGGAAAATTACTATGACCCGACCGATGGCGGCGTGTTCGTCCCGGCGGTGCTGAAGCCGTATATGGGCGGTATTGAAAAACTGTCACCGTTGGCTGCGCCGAAGGTGCAGAAGGCTGCCGTTTAAGACGGCAAGACAGGCTAGTTCGATTTCAGCGCGTTATTAAGTCATTGATCCACAATAAAAAGCCGTATTATTTGCATAATAGTTTATGATGCACTTATAATAGCCCCAGCATTTAATAATAAGGATTCAGGTCTGAAATCCATGCAGGGCGGGCATATGCTGAGATTTACTTTAACCCAGAACTACCGACAGGCTGCGGCTGACCTCGCCCGCGACATGGCGGCCTTTGCGTCGGCTCCGGAGCGATGGGCCGTGATCCCGGTTTTGAATGAGAACCTGTGGGACGAGAGCGATAATAATAATTGCTACAACTTTGCGATGGATCGGTGCACGCGCGATTTCATGCAACCGGGCGAGCTTTCCGGGGCGTGGCAATATGCATCATCGGATTTGTCGGTGGATGTGCATAACGGTGCGCTGGCCGATGGCGCTGTCTATCTGGGGGCCTCCATCTTGAATTGCCCGGCGGATCGCTGGCCGGTGGCCTTATTTCTGGGGCATCACCGGGCAGGGGATTTCGACTGGATGACCGTGCGGAAAACACCCAATCCCAATGTTCCGCAACGGCTGGTCTGGTGCGGAAAGAATGGCGATGCGGGACCGTCTGTCGTTGTGGGTGGCGAAACGATATTCCAGATTGCCGAGGATCATGATTTGCCTTACTTCGCGGGTTATTACGGCTTTTCTCCCGACATGACGGCCAGACCGCGCCACCAGCCGCCGGGATGCCGTTTCAGATAATCCTCTATTTCTTGCTTGGCGCTTTCGGGGTTTGGATTTAGAATTTACGGAAGTCATTCGACGTTTTCAGAATATTCATAATCCAGTCCCATCTCAAATGCTGCCTCACTTGTCCCTGCCTGTAAAGAACAAGACTCTGGAAGAGATTCGCCTTGAGAAAAAAGGTGAACGGGTCGCACGTCTGCTGCTTCACTTGCGCAGCCACGGCATTACGGATGACAGAATATTGATGGCCATCGAACGCGTGCCGCGCGAGAGGTTTGTTCCGGATCGTGCCGAGCTGATCGAAAAGGCTTATGAAGATATGGCCCTGCCGATCGGGCGCGGCCAGACGATCAGCCAGCCGCTGGTTGTCGCGATGATGACGCAGGCGCTGGAGGTGACGGATCGCCATACGGTTCTTGAAATCGGGACGGGGTCGGGATACCAGACTTGTGTGCTGGCGTGGCTGTGCCGCCGTGTCTACACGATTGAGCGCCATGTGCCGTTGCTGAAGCAGGCGGAAAGATTGTTCCGTGAATTTAATATCCGCAACGCCAGCAATATTACCGCATTGGCTGGTGACGGCATGAAGGGCTGGCCGCAGCCGATGCAGTTCGACCGCATCATGGTGACTGCCGCCGCGCGTGCCAAGCCACCGCAGGAATTGCTGGACCAGTTGAAGGTCGGCGGCCTGATGGTGATCCCGGTAGGGGAAGCCGGAAATCAATCACTGCGTCTTTATAAAAAAGAGTCGGATGATACCTACGCGATCCGCGATCTGGCGCAGGTGCGGTTCGTGCCGTTGCTGCCCGATATCGCCCCCGATGATGCCGCAATCAGCGACAGGGGAGATCTGGCGTCTGCGGTGACGGCATGAAGAATGTCATCGCCATAGCTGCGGCGGTTTCCCTTCTGGGGGCTTGTACGACGACATCGGGATCGTCGTCCGCCAGGTTCGTTCATTACGGCCAGATGGGTGGTGCGCAAAGCGTTGGTATGCACACGGTCATGGCCGGTGACTCAGTTTATAATATCGCGCAGCGTTACAATCTGGCGCTTCAGGACGTCATTAGCGCCAATAACCTGCAGGCGCCTTACGCGCTGAAGAACGGCACGCGTTTGCGCCTGACGCCGCCGCAGACATATAAAGCAAAGGAAGGCGATACAGCGGAATCTGTTGCGCGCATGTTCAGCGTCAGCGCCAGCCAGTTGACCCGTATGAATAACCTGCAGGCACCGTACAAGCTTTCCGCCGGTCAACCGCTGCGGTTGCCGCCCGCCATTCGCCCCGCGCCACCGCTGATGACATCGGAAATGATGGCGCGTTACGCGAAATCATCCGGCACCGCAACGCCGGGATCAGGGCGTATGAATTCTGGTGCTGCCACTGATGACCCATCTGACATGCCTGAAGTTGCCTCGGCGCGCCCCGCCGCTGTCGAGCGCGAGGTTTTGTCTTCACCCGCACCTGTCACGGCTGAACCGCTATCGCCGCCGATGGCAACTGTGGGAACGCCTGTTCCGGCACCCTCGCAGAAAGCTGTTTCCGTGGCTTCGACCACTGTGCCGCCGCGCGCAGGCAGCAAATTTATCTGGCCGGCGGATGGCCCCGTGATATCGACATACGGCCCCAAGTCTGATGGACGCCATAATGACGGCATCAATATCAAGGCGCGTCAGGGCGCACCTG
>JAMHVA010000219.1:0-2090 GCA_035904625.1 Alphaproteobacteria bacterium
TTTTCAAAATGATCCTCGCAAGAAAATTGTTATTTTATTATCACCGAAAAATAGGGTGGTCAAGCTCGGCGAATGACGGTCGAATGGCCTGGTCTGAAACTCTGCCGTTGATAAAAGGTGGTAAGAAAGCAGTGGCGTGGTAAAGTGTATTGTCGATTCTTCACGATTCACGCCTTTCCCCGTCCCACGCATCGTCATGAACATTAGGGGAAACCTCGCGGTCGTTGGCCAGAAGCTCTTCCTGAAGCGCGATCTGTTCGCGTGTGTTGAAGAGATACGCTTCCCGATCATGACGGTGCGCGGCCAATTTACGCAGCGCCGCTTCGTCATACTTGATAAAGTTCTGGCCGGCGCGCGTTGCGGTGTATTTACGGAAACCCAGCTTGACCAGCACATCAATCCCCAGGCGTACGGACGTATCAAGCGATTCGCGGTAAATATCTTCAACACCTGTATCCAGAAGGTCATAGGCGTCCAGGCGGTTTTTCGCCCGCACCATGACATTAAGATGGGGAAATTCTTTTTTGACTGTTTCGATCAGAGCAAAGTTGATTTCGGGAGAGTCAATGGCGGCAATCATGATTTTTGCGTGATCCGCACCGGCCGATTTCAAAATATCCAGACGCGTGGCGTCGCCGTAAAAAACCTTGAACCCCATCTTTCTTAAAACATCGACCCGGTCCGAATCGTTGTCCAGAATGGTCGCGGAAACGCCGTTCGCCCTCAGAAAGCGACCGATGGTGCTGCCGAAATGGCCGAATCCCGTAATGATCACAGGATGCTCACCGGATATCTCATCAGCCTCTTTTTCCTCCACCGTCTCCTTTGTGCCGATCCGCGGCAGGATCAGGCGTTCATTGATGAGCAGCAGCAAAGGCGTAATCGTCATACTGATCGCCGTGGCGCCCATCATCATATCCGTCCATTTTGCGGATAGAATCTGGAGCTGGGCGATAAATGCGAACAGGACAAACGCGAATTCGCCAACCTGTCCCAAACCCAGCGTGAAGATCATGTTTTGATCGAAACTCAAGCGGGATGCTTTCCCGGTCATATACAGCACCAAAGATTTTATAACAATGACTCCGCAAACCAGAGCCATGATCGGTAGAGGATTATCGATAATCAGTTTAAAATTGATGGAAGCGCCGACGGCGATAAAAAACAATCCCAGCAGGATGCCCTTAAAGGGCTCGATGTCGCTTTCCAGTTCATGCCGGAATTCACTGTTGGCCAGCACCACACCGGCCAGAAACGTGCCCAGTGCCGGGCTCAAGCCCACCAACGTCATCAGGTCAGCCGTGGCGATCACGATCAGCAGCGCCGCCGCGGTGAAAAGTTCGCGCAAGCGAATGCGCGCGATAAAGCGCAAAAACGGCACCAGGACAAAACGGCCCGCCAGAACGACGGCGTTGGCGGCGATGAGCAGGATCGCTGTCTGAGCCCATCCGGGCATACCCGCCATCCATGAGGTCTCGCCGCCGGATGGCGCATGAGCACCCGATAAGGCCAGAAGGGGCAGAAGCGCCAGAATCGGAATCACGGAAATATCCTGAAACAGCAGCACGGCAAAGGAACTTCTTCCCGCCTCGGTTTTGGTGAGCGCCTTTTCTCGCAGCGTCTGCGTGACAATGGCCGTGGAGGACATGGCCAGCGCAAGACCCGAGGCCAGCGCCGCCTGCCAGGAAAAACCGGCCAAGAACAAGGCGGCAAAACACAAAAGCGTTGTCGCGCCCATCTGAAGCGCGCCCGTACCAAGAATCAGCTTGCGCATCCGCCATAACGTTGCCGGATCCAGATCCAGACCAATCAGAAAGAGCATGATCACGACACCGAATTCGGCAAAATGCATGATGTCCTTGCCTTCCTCTCCCACGAAACCGAGAAAGAAAGGGCCGATGATAATGCCGCCCAGCAGATAGCCCAGCACGGATCCCATGCCCAGTTTTTTGGCAATCGGCACGAAAATAACCGCAGCCGAGAGATAAACTAATGCGTCATATAAAAATATGCCGTTCATCCTGATTCATCCTTGATCGATTAAAAGCCAGTCATTGAGATAATCATACATGCGGATGGACGTGAGGGGA
>JAMHVA010000220.1:0-5314 GCA_035904625.1 Alphaproteobacteria bacterium
CAATTACGAGCAAGTTCGTGCGCTGGTCACCGATGACCGTCATCGTGAAATTATTGCGACAGTTGCCCGCCTGATCAAGAAATGTATCCGTTCATTCGATGATGCTTATCGTTCGGGCGACGGCGAGTTTGTCATGTGCCTGAAACATTCCGATGTAACGGGCGGGACGGCGGCCACGACCCGTCTGCGTAATTACCTCGAGGAAGAGCAGATCATGGTCACGGATGAAAAAGGCCGTCCCTTCAAACTGACGGTGTCGAGCTGCGTGGCTGAACCCCTGCCGGGGGATTCTGTATCGGAACTTCTGGACAATATGCGGGCTGACCTCAGCAAGTATAACGAAGCCACCCCGGCCGATAAGGCCGGCAGCACTGGGCTTGAGTATTTCGAGCAAAGCGCTCTCAGCCGCTATATCCAGAATATCGAATAACGAACCTCTGGACATTCCGGTCTTTTTTCGCCACTGTGCGCCATAATCATGGAGAACAGGATGAAAGAAGACCCCAAGTTTCCCAATCTATTCGTGGCCGATCACCCCCTGATTTTGCACAAACTCAGCCTGATGCGTGACGTTGCATGCCATAAGGCCCAGTTCAAAATCCTGCTGAAGGAAATATCGTTGCTGATGGGCTATGAACTCACCCGTCCGTTGCCGATGACCACACACAGGATCGAGACACCCTTGTGCATGATGGATGCCCCGACTATTCAGGGTAAAAAGCCGGTGATCGTTCCGGTCCTGCGCGCGGGGCTGGGCATGGCGGAAGGGCTGGAAGAGCTGATGCCCGCAGCCCGTATCGGCCATATCGGCGTCTATCGCGACCCAGTTACCAAGATGCCGGTTGAATATCTGGTGAAGCTACCCGATACCGAAGGGCGCCTGTTCATTCTGGTTGACCCGATGCTGGCAACCGGAAATTCAGCCAAACACGCGATTGATGTGATGGTAAGCCACGGTGCAAAGCCGGAGAATATCCGTTTTATGGCTCTGGTGGCCGCCCCTGAAGGGGTGAAAGTCGTGCATGACGCATACCCGCAGGTGAAGATTTTCGTTGGTGCGTTGGACAGTCATCTGGACGATAACAAGTACATTGTTCCCGGTTTGGGTGACGCCGGTGACCGCCTTTTTGGCACCAAACACTAGAATTACCGTAAAATCATCCCAGGGATCCGCCGTTTTCCAAGGGAAATGGCGGATTTCTTATTGATCCGTAAAAGGTTCGCGGTTAAGGAAAATCCCGTAAGTTACCGATTTATAAAGAATTTTCTTTATTCTATAAGATAGGGTTCTTGTTTTTAAACGACACGACAAAAATTGTGACTGAGGAAAATCACATAGAAGCCGCCGGGGTAGACCATCGGCGCTTGTTCGAAATGATGCCTGTCCCGCGCTTCGTACTGAAGGCCGAGGGACGGAACCAGTTTTCTATTGTCGAAGCCAACCAGAAAGCGCTGGCGTATTTCTCGAAATCACACGCCGATGTCGTCGGCCATTCGCTGACAGCTTTGCTGTCATCGGTCGATGCGCGTTACTTCATGGAATCGCTTGATGCGGCAGTGCGCCAGAAACGTCCGGTTACGGTCAAAGCGCCTGCCGGGGGTAGTGACGCGCCGAAGCTTGGCAATTTTTATATCAATCCAGTTGTCGGTGATGAAGGCGATATTCAGTTCATCGACGTGCTGGCGTTGCCGACCGCCGGCGATTCTCAAAGCCTGCAACGGGAACGCGACGATGCAATCTCGCTGCTGACATCGGTCTTCGACGTGAGTGAAGTGGGAATCGTCGTGACCGACCAGAACCAGCGGATCGTCCGTGTCAACGACAGCTTTGTCCGTATCTATGGCTGGAGCCGTGATGAACTGATCGGGCATGAATTCGCGCGACTGGTGGCCCCGGAAGAACAGGAACAGGCCCGCGAAAACCACGAGGAATTCATCACCACCGGCATACGTAGCTCCGGCGAGATGCGATTGATGCGCCATGACGGCAATATTGCCAACGCCCTGTATACAACGGCGGCGCTGGAACTCAGCAATGGCCGCCGCTTTCAGGTCACGACGATCATGGATATTACCTTGCGCAAGCAGATGGAAATCACCTTGCGCATGGCAAAAGAACAGGCTGATACCGCCAATCATGCCAAATCGACATTCCTTGCCAACATGTCGCACGAACTGCGGACGCCGCTGAATGCGATCATCGGGTTTTCTGAAATGATGATTAAGGAAACATTCGGCGCGCTGGCGAACGAGAGGTATAAGGAATATCTTGGCGATATTCACTTAAGCGCACGGCACCTGCTGGAAATTATCAATGAAGTTCTCGACATGTCAAAGATCGAGGCGGGGCGCACGCAGCTGGATGAGGAAGTCTTCGACGTCAGCCAGATGGTCAGTGCCGTGACCCGCATGATGGCCTCTCGCGCCTTCAGCGCCGGTTTGAAAATCGTGGAAGATATTGCGCCCGATCTGCCGCCCCTATATGCCGACCCTCGTCTGGTACGTCAAATTCTGATCAATCTGGTCGGTAATGCGGTGAAATACTCGAACGAGGGCGGTTCGATCACGATCCGGGCTTATAAGACCAAGTACGATACGCTGCATATCGTCGTACAGGATGAGGGCATCGGCATCCCCAAGGACAGGATTTCAGAAGCGCTTGAGCCGTTCGGGCAGGTCAGTAGGCCGGCGGATTCCCGGGGCGGGACTGGTCTCGGATTGCCGCTGGCCAAGGCGATGACGGAACTGCATGGCGGCTCTCTCTCGCTTGATTCTGAATATGGCAAGGGTACGACTGTGACGGTTGAATTCCCTGAAGAGCGACTGGATCGCCCGAAAAAGGCGTCTGAAGCCAAAACTGCCATTCAGGCCCTTGTCGAAAAAGCCCGCTCAGGCTAACTTTTTTAGCATAAGTTTAAGGAGAAGCGGACAATGACCACTCTGGAGCAACGCTGCGCGGATGCCGGGCTGAAAATGACAGGCCAGCGCAAGATCATTCTGAAAGTACTGGAAGATGCCGAAGATCATCCCTCGGTTGAAGCCGTGTATGAACGCGCCAAAGCCGCCGACCCGACCATCAGCATGGCAACCGTTTACCGGACTCTTAATCTTCTTGACGAACTGCAGCTTGTCATTCGCCGCGATTTCAATGAGAAATTTTCGCGTTACGACATGAACACCGATCACCATCATCATCTGATCGATATTGAAAGCGGCGAAGTGATCGAGTTCCAGAATCAGGAAATCGAGGAGATGAAGAAAGCCATCGCCAACAGCCTTGGCTATGATCTTGTTGAGTGCAAGCTTGAGCTTTATGGCCGCAAGATCAAGAAATCGTCCTGATGTCGGATGATGACCGCATTCCCGTCGCTGTGTGGATCGATGCCCATCTGCGCAAGCTCCAGTCTGAAGGGAAAAACTGCTATATCGCCAATAAAGGGGCTTATGCCGCCGGAACCGTATTGCTAAAAATCAATACGCTGGGGCAGGGCTGTCTGTTGTTCCAGCAGCAACGCGACCTCGATGGCCGTCTGGGCTGGATGAAGCTGATGAAGGGCGGGTCTGTGGCCGAGAGAGAGGCGGACGAATATATCCGGCGCGCAGTCGACCGCGATCCCGACCTTTGGGCCATTGAGGTTGAGGACAAGGAAGGGGTAAATCCCTTCGAAGGCAAGGTTTTTTGACAAAATTGCATCCGGGCTGCTAGTGTCCCGCCTTCCAGCAGGGGAGACATAATGCTTCTAAGACTCGTGAGGGCAATCGTCGTGAGTGTCGCGCGTCAGAATGACGGGCAAAGGCAAAGCGTGCCTGATGCGATTGCTGCCCTGAAAGCGGAAGACCCTGAGTTTGCAGCCCGTTTCAAACGGGCGTTGTGGATCATTCAGGCGGATCAGGAAATTTTTGCAAAATATAGTGGCTGTGCCGTCCATGCATTTGACGAAGCCGCTGCCCTTGACAGGCTGGTGGGCTGCGCCGCACGTGCGCGTAAAGGGTGCTTAAAAGAATCCCTGCGCCGGGAGGTTAATTCGGTGATCCAGACGGGGCGGCGCTTTACCGATGAACGGGCCGTCCGGGATGCCTTCCGCTCTTATGGATTGATGATCGGTATTGAGCCTTAGCTATTTCAAATTCGTGCGACTTTGCACCTTAGCCCTTTCCTGATATAAGCAGCCCATGAATTTACTGACCGAAAATATCGAAAAACGCCGGACCTTCGCGATTATTGCGCACCCTGACGCCGGTAAAACCACCCTGACCGAAAAGCTGTTGCTGTTCGGGGGGGCGATCCAGCTTGCCGGTATGGTCAAGGCCAAGGGCGACCGCCGCCGTGCACGTTCCGACTGGATGAAGGTGGAGCAGGAGCGTGGTATTTCCGTCGCTTCGTCTGTCATGACCTTCGATCATGATAACGTGACCTTCAATCTGCTCGATACGCCGGGCCACGAAGATTTCTCTGAAGATACTTACCGCACGCTGACCGCCGTTGATAGCGCGGTCATGGTGTTGGACGCCGCCAAGGGTATCGAACCGCAGACCTTGAAACTGTTCGAAGTTTGCCGCATGCGCGATGTACCCATTATCACCTTCGTCAACAAGATGGACCGTGACTCGCAGGATCCGTTTGACCTGATGGATGAGATCGAGCAGCGCCTCGCGCTCGACGTCACGCCTGCCACATGGCCGATCGGCAATGGCCGCGACTTCAAGGGTTGCTACAACCTGATGAATGATACGCTGGTGCTGTTTGATCGTGGTAAAGGCGATGTGCTGACCGAAACGATTACCTGCTCCGGCCTTGATGACCCGAAGCTGGATGAGTTGCTGCCAGAACATCAGGTTGCCAAGCTGCGTGAGGAAGTCGAAATGGTACGCGGCCTGTGCAAGCCGTTTGACGTGCAATCCTATCTGGAAGGGCACCTGACCCCGATATTCTTCGGCTCTGCCGTCAACAATTTCGGTGTGCGCGAGCTGCTGGCCGGTATCGGCAAATACGCGCCGACCCCGCGCAGCCAGAAAACCGCCCAGCGTGAATTGAAGGCCGATGAGAACAAAGTCATGGCATTCGTTTTCAAAATTCAGGCAAACATGGACCCCAAACACCGCGACCGCATTGCTTTCGCGCGTATCTGCTCCGGCCAGTTTAAGAAGGGTATGAAACTTCTGCATGTCCGTCAGGGCAAGCAGATGATCATTCACAACCCGTTGATGTTCCTCGCGCAGGACCGTGAAACGGTCGAAGAAGCATGGCCGGGTGATATTATCGGCATCCCGAACCATGGTGGTATTCGCATTGGCGATACTTTTACCGAAGGTG
>JAMHVA010000221.1:0-4627 GCA_035904625.1 Alphaproteobacteria bacterium
CCTTGAAGACAGGGCGACCGGATCAGGCCGCGGCCAGTTTACGGATTTTATCCACCATGGCGAAAAAGCCATTCCGGCGGTTGGGGGACAGGTGCTGGTGCAGGCCCAGCCGCTCGAACGCAGCCTCGATATCATATCCGCGCACATCGTCCACAGGCTTGTCCTGATACGCCACCATCAGCAGATAAATCAGGCCACGGACAATCTGGGCATCACTGTCCGCCATAAAATGAAACACGCCGTTTTGTATTGATGCGACAAGCCAAACCTTGGAAGTACAACCCCTTACAAGGTGTTCTTCAACTTTCAAACCGTCATCCATCGACGGCAATCGCGCACCCAGATCGATCAGATAGCGATAGCGTTCTTCCCAGTCACCAAACAGGGAAAAGCTTTCGGCCAGTTCTTCGAGCGTGCGGTCAGACATGATTTTCAGATATTCACGGTTCCTTAAACCCTACCGGGCATTGATTATAATATTCGGCCCCCCGAAGCAAAGGGATTGTAAAAACGTAATACAGATACAATTTCAATGAAATTAGGGGCTTGCGCGGCTTAAGGTGTGTTGGCTACATTAGAAAGAGAAGAGATTCGATTTCCCGCCCGGCCATGTGGCCCCACTTTCAAGGACCAAGAGAAACAGGACACCCTTGCGATGAGTACAAAGACAGGTACCACAGATACCAAAAACACCCTTTACTGTTCCTTCTGCGGGAAGAGTCAGCATGAGGTCCGCAAACTGATTGCTGGCCCGAACGTGTTCATCTGCAATGAATGCGTTGAACTCTGCATGGATATCATCCGCGAAGAAGATAAAACGCAACTGGTCAGTCGCGGCGAAGGCACCGTTCCCTCCCCGAGTGAGATCAAGGCTGTGCTTGACGAATACGTCATAGGACAACAAAAAGCCAAACGCGTTCTGTCCGTGGCCGTGCATAACCACTACAAACGTATCGAGAACGTCGGGAAAAACGGCGACATCGAACTGGCGAAATCGAACATCCTGCTGGTCGGCCCGACAGGCTCCGGCAAGACCCTGCTCGCGCAGACACTGGCCCGTATTCTTGACGTACCCTTTACAATGGCCGATGCCACAACACTGACCGAAGCCGGTTATGTTGGTGAAGACGTTGAAAACATCATCCTGAAATTGCTGCAAGCATCCGACTACAACGTCGAGCGCGCGCAACGCGGTATCGTTTATATCGACGAAGTGGATAAAATCTCCCGCAAGGGCGACAACCCCTCCATCACCCGTGACGTATCGGGCGAAGGCGTTCAGCAGGCCCTGCTGAAGCTGATGGAAGGCACGGTTGCTTCCGTTCCGCCGCAAGGTGGCCGCAAGCATCCGCAGCAGGAATTCCTGCAAGTGGATACAACGAACATCCTCTTCATCTGCGGTGGCGCGTTTGCCGGTATCGAGAAAATCATCTCCATGCGTGGTAAAGGTACATCGATCGGTTTTGGCGCTGAAGTGCGCGGCCCGGATGAGCGTCGCGCTGGCGAACTGCTGAAGGAACTGGAAACCGACGATCTGCTGAAATTCGGCCTGATCCCTGAATTCGTTGGCCGTTTGCCGGTTGTTGCAACACTCGAAGATCTGGATGAAAAAGCCCTGATCTCCATCCTGACAGAACCGAAGAACGCGCTGGTCAAGCAATACGCCCGCCTGTTCGAAATGGAGAACGTCAAACTGACCATCGATCAGGGTGCCCTGATGGAAATCGCGAAGAAGGCCATTGACCGCAATACCGGCGCCCGTGGTCTTCGCTCGATCCTCGAAGGCATGCTGCTGGATACGATGTTCGAGCTTCCGGACAAGGAAGACCTCGAAGAAGTCGTGGTTAACGCCGAAACCGTTAAGGACGGCAAGCCCCCTGTTTACGTCTATGCTGACAAGAAGAAGAAAAAAGCTTCCGGCAAAGACACTGAGAAAGAGGCCGAGGCCGGCTAATTTAGCCTGCCCCGGATACAGGCCCCATGGAACTCTCTGTCGTCATTCCCTGCTACAACGAAGAGGAAAGCGTCAGAGAGTTGCATAAACGCGTGAGCGGCGTTTGCGCCACCGCACCTGTCTCATCTTACGAAATCATTCTGGTCAATGACGGTTCCAAAGACGGCACGCTTGCCATCATGCATGAACTTGTCAAAACGGACTCTCACCTTGTTATCATCGACCTTTCGCGCAATCACGGGCACCAGCTGGCACTGACAGCCGGGCTGTTCCATGCACGCGGTGATTATACGCTGGTCCTTGACGCCGATCTCCAAGACCCTCCCGAGTTGCTGCTGCCCATGCTGGAGCGCGCGCGCACCGGTGTCGATGTCGTCTACGGCAAGCGTGACCAGCGTGATGGTGAAACATTATTCAAGCGTCTGTCCGCCAGCATGTTCTATCGTTTGTTGTCATACCTCTCGGATACGGAGATCCCCCGTGATGTCGGCGATTTCCGCCTGATTTCACGTCGTGTTCTCGATCAGTTCAAGAATATGCCGGAACAGCACCGCTTCATACGCGGGATGATCGCGTGGGTTGGATTCAAACAGGAAGCCTATTCATACCAGCGAGCCCCCCGCTTTGCCGGAACGACAAAATATCCGTTCCACAAACTGATTGCGTTTGCATTCGATGCCATCAGCAGCTTCTCGATCAAGCCGCTACGCGTCAGCCTTCTCTTTGCGGGTCTTGGCGTCGTATTGGCCACGCTTATGGCACTGTATGCCATTTATGCACACTTCGCAGATCGCAGCCTTGTAACCGGATGGGCGTCCCTTGCGACCATCATCGCTTTCTTCGCATCGCTGCAGTTGATCTGCATTGGCGTCATCGGTGAATATCTGGGCCGTACCTATATCCAGGTGAAGAACCGCCCGCTCTTCATGGTCCGCGACGTTTTACGCGGTGATGAGGCCGGACACTGATGGAACAGGCCGTTTATCGCCGCATGGCCGACGTTCAGGACCTGCACTGGTGGTATGAAGGCCGGCGCGCCATTCTGTCTTCATTGATCAAGACACTGAACCTTCCGAAAGATATTGCCATCCTCGAAGCCGGATGCGGCCCCGGTGCCAATCTGCGCATGCTGTCTTCCTTCGGTAATGTCTACGCCTTCGACATTGATGATTTTGCCGTTCATCACGCGCGTGAAAATTCCGGTGTTGCCTCTGATCACATCCAGATTGGATCATTACCATCTTCTATTCCTCATAAAGGCCCCTTCAACCTGATCGGCGCTTTTGATGTGATCGAACATGTCGAACAGGACCTTGAGAGCCTGATCGCCCTTAGAAAACTTTTGAAGCCCGGTGGATATGCCGTGTTTACGGTTCCGGCGTTTCCCTTCCTGTGGTCGGCGCACGATGTCGCCAACCACCACAAACGCCGTTACAGGAAGAACGGGTTTCGCAATATCCTTTTCGCTGCCGGATACGACGTCACGTTCATCTCCTATTACAATACATGGTTATTCCCGGCTGTCGTTCTGGCGCGTTTCCTGAAAAAGATTCTGGGCATCAAGGACACCCCCGATGAAAGCCTGTTTCAGGGCAATAATCTTCTGAACCGATTGCTGCGCGCCTTGTTCGCGAGTGAGCGTCATTTGATTTCGGCGCGATGCGGACTTCCTTTCGGTGTTTCGATTATCGCCCTCTGCCGCAACCCCGCCCCTTAATGTTATCGCAAATCCTGCGGCCAGCGTCTTGTCCGGACCAATTTTTGACGCTTCGTTCATACGATTTCTGGTAATATGGCGAACGGTCCATAGGGCGTGCACAGTTGCACCAGTCACAGAGTTTGGGGTTCACGGACATGAACAAAATCGTAGTTACCGGCGGCGTCGGATTTATCGGCTCGCATATTGTCGAGATGCTGCTGCGGAAATACCCGCATGCCAATATCACGATCCTCGACAAGATGACGTATGCCAGTGACATTCGTAACATTCTGGCGCTGGTGGACGATCCTCGCCTGAATCTGATTGTCGGCGATGTCTGCGACATGAACACATGCATGCGCGCGGTTATCAACGCCGACCTTGTCATACATGCCGCAGCTGAAAGCCATGTCGATAATTCATTCGGGAACTCTCTGGAATTTACCCGCTCAAACACGCTAGGCACGCACTGCCTGATCGAGGCCTGCCGTGTCTTGGGTGTACCCCGCATCATCCATGTCAGCACGGATGAGGTTTATGGAGAGGTCAAGGAAGGGTCCGCGGATGAGAATGCGCCGCTGAAACCGACGAACCCCTATTCCGCATCCAAGGCCGCCGCCGAAATGATCGTTCACGGCTATCTGCAGTCGTTCAAAATTCCGGCATTGATCCTGCGTGCCAACAACATCTTTGGCATTCGACAATACCCTGAGAAAATCCTGCCGCGTTTTATCACGCTGCTGATGAAGGGGGAAAAGCTGACACTTCATGGCGACGGAAAAAACATCCGCCACTACCTATCAGCACATGACCTGATGAACGCCCTGATCGTTCTGATTGAAAAAGGCCAGATCGGCGAAACCTACAATATCGGGACGGTCGAAGAATACGAAAATATCGAAGTGGCAAAGATGATATGCGACCTGTTTGGCCTGAACCATAAAGACCACATTACATTCGTTACCAACCGCCCG
>JAMHVA010000222.1:0-2468 GCA_035904625.1 Alphaproteobacteria bacterium
TGCTGCCCCTGTCACTGACTGCCTGTGGCGGTGAAGGATGGCAGATGCAGAAAACCACAACGACGTTTCCTTATGGTAATCAGCGTACAGCCGGTTCGGGCGTAGAATATGTTCGTGCTTCGATGATGCCTGCAAAAGGCCCGGTTGTGATCCCGAAGGAAGAGCCGCCGGTTGTAAAAGCCCCTGAGCCAGCACCGCCACCTCCAGAGCCACCGGTTGTAGAAACACCGAAGCCGGCCGACAAGGTCTTTAACGACATCCAGCGCAAGTAATTTTCAGGTTTTAACCTAAGTAGACTATGAAACGCAGACCTCCTGCTCGGGGTCTGCGTTTTTCATCATAGGGATTAAATCCGCACGAGTGCCAGCAACAGGGCGGCCGCGATCAGGAATCCGCCGCTGATACGATTGCGCCATATGCTTTTATTCATCATGTAAACGCGCGCGCGGCCAGCCAGCAGCGCCCATGAACAATCGACAATCGTGATAACGGTCAGGAAGGTCAGCGCCAAAATGGTCATCTGCATGGCGGCATCATCACCGGGCGTGATGAATTGCGGGAAGAACGCGCCGTAAAACAAAATGGTCTTTGGATTGGTCAGCGAAATAAAGAACCCGCGCCAGAAAATCTCTTTCACCGATTGTGGTTTGGCTCTCACCTTTGAAAGATCGTCAACAGGTGCGCGCAGTTGTTTATAGCCGAGCCACAGCAGATAGAGAACGCCCGCCCAGCGCAATATATCAAAACCCTGCGACATATGTTGCGCAAGGACAGATAGTCCGAGAACCGTGATGATCAGTTGCGGCACCATCGCGCTGCTGGTCCCGGCGACGGTCAGCAAGCCGTAACGCGTGCCATGCGCCAGCGCGTTGGCAACGGTCAGTGCAACATTGGGCCCGGGAATGATTCCCAAAATGATCGTTGCGAGTATGAAAGGAAGAAGCAGGTCAGGCATAAATGATCAGTAGGTCACAAGGGTGTGGAAGGCACGCAAAAAGCATATCAAATTTTATCGGATTTTGATTGGTGTTTGATCCGTATCCTTTTGAAAAATAATACCGTTTTAACTCATCATTTGATATTATGAAAATGTAAGCTCTGTTGTTTATCCCTCTATAAGCAACTCTGACGAACACTCCGACAAAATAATCATGATGTGTATGACTCGCGAAAGGGTGGGAAAGAATCATGGATGTATCTGTAGAAACCTATCTTGTGATTGCGCTTGCGTTTGCGGTGTTCTCCGCCGTGACCGCGATCGGATCCAGTCTCGTGCTCGGGATCGGCTTTGAACGGCTTCGCGCCGGGTTTGAAGTTGTCCGGAAACAGACAGGCTATTTCAGCGATGCGATTTTCACGCTGGAAAAACGTGTCGATGAACAGGATGTCAAAATGGCGAACGGCGGCGTGAATACTGAACGCGCTGAATCCCTTGTCAGACATGCTGAAACCCTGTTGACCGAGCTGACTCATGTGGCCCGTAACATGAAGCCTGAAGTACAGAGCGCTGAAACCAAGGAGGAAAAAGAGCAGCTTCTGACGATTGATCTGAAGAACGAGACGCTCCCTTCAACCATGTCCCATTACGCATCCCAGTGGGGTGAACTGGGAAAGGACGATAAACGTCAGGTTACGCTGATGTAACTTATTCAGCCAGCCTGAATACTGATGACAGGGCCCACGTCCATGCGGGCCCTGTTGTCATTCCGGGGCAGGCGTGTATCCTGATCCTGTTGCAACGACAGGAAAAGGTTTCCCGATATGACCATCCCCCCGCATATGATCCCGTTCATGACGGTCGGATTGCTTCTGGCTTCCAATATATTCATGACATTCGCCTGGTACGGTCATCTGAAATTCAAGGCGACACCGCTGATGATCGTTATCCTGATCAGCTGGGGGATCGCGTTTTTTGAATATTGCCTGCAGGTTCCGGCTAACCGCATGGGGCATGGTATTTTCAATGCTGCGCAGTTGAAAACAATTCAGGAAATATTGACGCTGGTGGTCTTTGTCGTGTTTTCGGTTTTTTACCTGCACGAGCCGATACGATGGAATTACCTCGTCGGCTTCGGCCTGATCATTGCCGCCGCTTTCTTCATCTTCAAGAAGTGGTAGGAATTAATCGTTGTAACGGGGGCGGCGCGGTGTTTTAACTGCCACGTTTTGCGCCGTCGTTTCGCCAGCGGCGGGTTCGACATCACTCGGGGTATCGTCTTCCTGATCGCGTGTCAGCGCCAGTTCCCCTTCGCAGCCTTTGCCATCGAACAGACCTGCCAGACGGTTCTGGCGCTCCTCGGCTTTTTCCTCCAGCGCAGCAGCATCTTCTCCGGCGTCCTCTGCCGCTTCGCTGGCCAGCACGCCGGCGGCTGCCAGACCCAATACACCACCCAGCGAACCGATCAGGACGGACCCGACAGTCTGCGCCACTGTCACGCCGGTATCGGCATTGCGGCTTTTCTTCTGGG